>SLEY01000322.1 GCA_007124535.1 Planctomycetaceae bacterium | reverse complement strand
TACTTTGCCGAATTGATTGTTGTCCAGGAGATGCCGGAGGGCGAAGACGCCGTGACGTTGGTGGGTCGCGTGTTCGAATCGCTGCGCCCGTATGGCGGGACGGCGTGGCTGCCGGCGCCTGCGGGCGCCGAGGCCGACCAAGTGCTGGCGGCGTGGAGCGCGGCCGCGGGACTGGAGAAAGCCGAGATTTCGGGGCACGGCGACTGGGGCGCCTTGACCCGCGCCGGCCCGTTGCCCGGCAGCGGCCAGTGGACTCATCAGAATGCGGATGCGGCCAACACATTGGTATCCGCGGAATCCCGGGTCCGCGCACCCCTGGGCCCGCTCTGGTTCGGCGGGCCGACCAATCAGGCGGTGCTGCCGCGTCATGGCCGCGGACCCGTCCCGCAGGTCGCCGGCGGCCGCATGTTCCTGCTGGGACCGGATACGCTCAGTGCCCGCGACGTGTACACCGGTCGCCCGCTGTGGCAGAAATCCCTGCCCGGCATCGGCCTGCCTTATGATACCACCTCGCACCAGCCCGGCGCCGATCATGTCGGCAGCCCGTATGTGTCTCAGGCCGACGCCGTCTACGTCCGCGACGAAGGCATGGTCCTGCAGCTGGAACCGGCCACCGGTCAACTCGTGCGGCGGATTCATCCGAGCGGCGATTCCGGCCAGGAAACGCACGAACCGCTGGGGTTCCTGAGCGTCTGGGAGGACCTGCTGATCGTGGGCGTCGAACCCCAGTACTTCGACGACTCCCGGCCGGGGCACGGCCGGAATTGGAACGCCACGTCCAGCCGGCGCGTGGTGGTGCTGGATCGGCAGACGGGCCGCAGACTGTGGGAGCGCGAGGCGGAATTCGGGTTCCGTCACAATGCGATTGCCACAGCCGCCGGCCGGCTGTTCCTGGTCGACCGCCTGTCCGATGGCGTGCTGGACCTGCTGGCTCGCCGCGGGCAGGCGCCCGAAGGCACGCCGCAACTGCTGGCCCTGGACGCTCGCACGGGCGAGGTCTTGTGGAGCACCCGCCAGCAGGTGTTCGGATCGTGGCTGGGCTACTCCGAGGAACATGACGTGCTGGTCCAGGCTTCCCGGCCCCCGGTCGACCGCCGCCAGGCCCTGCCGGACGAACCACGGCCCGGTTCGCAATTGATGGCCTACCGCGGTGAGGATGGCCGGCTGCTGTGGGAACAGGATTTCGACTATCGCAATCCGTGCCTCCTGCACGGTGACCGGCTGATCGTACATGGCCACATCTACAGCCTGCTCACCGGCCAGCCGTATCCGGCAATGCATCCGGTGACCGGGCGGGAGGGGCCCTGGACGTACGCGGCCAGCAGCAATTGCGGGCAGATCATCGCGGGGCAGCACCTGCTGACCTTCCGCCGCGGTACCGCGTCCTATTATGATCTGGCCAACGCCGGCGGCACGGGCGATATTGGCGGACTCCGCGCCGGTTGTACCCCGAATATGGTACCTGCCGATGGCGTGCTGAACGTGCCGGACTATACCAGAACCTGCGTTTGCCAGTATCCCTTGCAGACTTCTTTGGCCCTGATCCCGATGGACGAAGCCGAGCAGTGGATGATCGATTCCCTGCCGCCGCCGGAAGAACCCGTCCAGCGCTTCGGTGCGAATTTGGGGGCCCGCGGGCACCGTCAGGACGGATCCGGAACCCTCTGGATGGCTTACCCTCCAATTCACGTGGTGGGAGGCACCTCGGACGCGGTGCCCCTCCGCGACTACCGGATATCTGTCGGCACTGGGACACCCACCCAGGTGGCTGTCCAAATTGCTCCCGAGCATCCGGGCTGGGTGCGATTCTATGAGCATTCTTCGCGATTCACCGGCGAAGAACCACACTGGGTGACGGCTTCCGGTATCAAGGGGGCGGAGTCGATCGAACTGTCCTTGGCCGAGGACGGCCAGTCACGCCGTTATACGGTGCGGCTGTATTTTGCCGAACCGGGCTCGGCTGCTGAGGGCGAGCGGGTGTTCGATGTGCGGCTGCAGGGCGAGCCGGTCGGCCAAGGCTTCGACATTGCGGCGCTGGCTGGCGGGGCTCGCCGGGGATGGGTCCAGCAGTTTTCGGGGATCGCCGTGCGCGATCAACTGCGTGTCGACCTGGAGGCCGATCCCCGCTCGAAGCACCCGCCGGTACTCTGCGGAATCGAAGTCGTCCGGGAGGACTGAGTCCGCTGCCCGCTTCGGTTTTTCGCCCGACTCTTTCGGCGCATGGCCCGCTCCGGGCGATCATCCCATTTCGCCCGTCGGGACCTTGACCACCTTTTCGCGATGGACCACGGTTCCTTTGCGCCAGCCGACTTTGGGCACCTGGCGTCCTGATCCCGTCCAGAACAGTGCGAAGTGGCCTCGGCGATAATGCGGGGACATCTCCAGATCGCGCCCCACCAGCCAACCCACCTTGCCCCGGCGATGCGCCTTGTCGATGTACTTCTCGTCCCGGTTCGCCTGGTACTTCGCCCGGTCCTTGTTCAACACGTCCGGTTGGATGACTTCGGGATCGTTTGCCAGCAGGCACAATGTGGCACACAGCCGGATGCAGTCGATAATCAACGGCCGGGGCACGCGGATCCCGACGTTTGCCGAGGGGTGGTCCGGCAGCGTGTCCAACTCGCCCTGCACGGTGCATCCTTTGGCGGTACGGAAGGAGCGAAACGTGAGAATCGGGCAATCCCCGGCGGTTTCGCCCACATCGATGAACAGATTGATGGCGTCGTACTCCTGCCAGTTCACCGTGGCGAACCCCCGGGCCATCAGGATCGAACGAACCTGACCCTCGGCGAACGTCAGTCGCGGGTGCTTGTGATCCCGGGGCAGGCAGACGGCCAGAGCACGCCGCGGTGTCCGAATCGCTTCGGTCTCCAGGTCGAGTGCCAGGTTCAGCAGGGGGCCCAGAATTCCCGGGTACACATAGTAGTACGGTCGATGATCCTCAACCCATTTGCCCTCCGCATCCATTTGCTTGGCGCCGATCGCGTCTCCTTTGGCGGCCATCTCATCCATCACGGCGGCGTGAAACACCGCCGGCTCACGAATCTCGGACGGCAGATTTTCGCGCAGCATGCTGTACAGCGTGGGGTACGACCAGAAAAGCATGGTGTCATCCTGGAGAGGGGTGAAGTGGGGTGAATTCGCCCAGTATGCGCCCTGCGGCGGCGCGAAGCAAGCGACCTCCCCTCCCGCGCGAAAATGAAGCGACGCAGACGGTTTGCGTGGGTTGCAACCCGCCCTCAGGAGAATACGGTTGGCGGAAACAAGCTGCCTAAGAACCGGTCGGCGTTCCGGCGTTGCGCGCGATCAGCAGGCGGCTGTCCGCGGCCAGATCGATGCTCCGGAAGTCCCGGAAGCCGGCATTCCGGAAGATCTCGCGCGTTTCCCGGAGGGTGTAGGACTTTCCCCCCTCGGTGGCCACCAGCATGTTGATACTGAAATAGGCTGCGGCAGCAGGGGAGGTGCGATCGTCTTCCAGAAAGAACTCTTTGATCATCACGGTCCCACCGGGCAACAAAGCTTGTTGGCTTTTTCGAGCGATCAGGTCGGTATCGGCCGGGGCCATGCTGTGAATGATGTTGGAGATGTAAACCAGATCGAAACCTTGTCCGAATTCATCCTGATAGTAATCCCCGATGCGGGTTTCGATGCGATCGGTCAATCCGGCGCGAAGGATCTCTTCGCGTGCGATGGCGATCGCGCCGGGCAAGTCGAACACGACACAGCTCAATTGGGGGTGTTGGCGTGCGAATTCGATGGCGGCGGTGGCGGGCCCTCCCCCCAGATCCAGCATCTTCCGGAAGGGGGAAAGGTCCACTTTTTCGAGGACTTCCTTGCTGGCGACGCGGGAGATATCGGCCATGCCGCAGATGAAATCGCGGAGCGAGTCTTCTTCCGGTTCGTCCGCTGGTTCCGGCACAGGTTGGCCGGTCCGCAGGACCTCGGCCAACCGGCACCACCGTTGGAGGCAGTTGTAATTGTGGTTGAAGATGTGGCTCTGCGTCTGGTCGCCGTCGGGCAAAAGGATTTCCAGGTAACGGGGGGCGATGCAGAAGGATTGGTCATGGCATTCCAAGATCCCTTCGGCAGCCAGAGCCAGGAGGGTGGTTTCCAAGGCGCGCGGGTCGAGTTTCCGCTGGGCAGCCAGATCGTTCGCGGTTCGACGGTCCCGGCCGAGGGCGGCAAAGATGCCCAGTTTACAGGCGGTCAGCAAGACGATGGACTGGCGGTAACCTTGAGCGAGTTCGGTGAGTTGTGTTTTGGGATCCATCGAATCGGGGCTCCTTTTTTGGGGTACGTGTCAGGGGGTGGCTTGCGCTGGCATTGCTTTCCGGGTCCATCTCCATTGGCGTTCCCTGCCCGGCCGCTACCGGTCCACCTTTAGCTCGTAACGTGCATCGTCTTGGAGGCCAGTCGTGGGCGCACCAACGGTCTTGGTGCGTGTTTCCCGAAGGCGACCGGGGCCGCACGGGGAAAGAAGCCGGCTGCATAGACATGGTAAAAGGTGGGGACGACGAACAAGACCAGGAACGTCGAAGCGAGCAGCCCGAACGCCAGGCTGGCGGCCATGGGGATCAGGAATTGTGCTTGGAAAGACCGTTCCATAAGGATGGGGGTCAGTCCCGCCACGGTGGTTAGGGAGGTCAGCAGGATGGGGCGCAGGCGGCGGCGGCCGGCTTCCAGCAAGGCCGTGCGGAGGGCGATCCCCTGTTCAATCCGCTGATTGACGAAATCGACCAGCACGATCGAATCGTTGACCACCACGCCGGTCAAGGCCACGATGCCGAACACGCTGAAGATCGTGACGGTTAATCCCATCACCACATGCCCCCAAATCGCGCCGATCACGCCAAAGGGGATGATCATCAAAATGATCAGGGGTTGCATGTACGAGCGGAACTGGAAGGTCAGCAATCCGTACATGGCGAAGACGGCGACCAGAAAGCCGCGCATCAGGCTGTTCAACGACTCCTCCATGCGGCCCTGCTGGCCCTCCCAGTCCACCCGCAAGGTGGGATAGGTCGCCAGCAGTTCGGGGATAAAGTCGGCTTGCAAATCCTGGACGATTTCATGGGCGTTGGCTTGGGATTGATCGACATCCGCAGTGATGGTAATCGATCGAAGTTGATTGATGCGATGGATTTCCGAATAGCCGCGCTGGACATCGACTTCGGCCAATTCGGTGAGGGGTCGATCGATTCCGTCGCTGCCGCGGACGCGGATTTCTTGGAATTCGGCCAAGGAGCGGCGCTGTTCCGGAGGGAAGCGGACCATCAGTTTGATTTCGTGTCGCCCGCGTTGCAATCGCATGGCTTCTTCGCCGAAGTAGGACGCGCGGACGGTTTCTGCCAGATCGGCCGCCGTAACTCCCAGCGCGAGGGATCGATCCTTCACTCGCAGTTGGTATTCCCATTTTCCGGGCAACGAGTTGTCGCGGATGTCGAAGACGCCCTGGTATTCGGTCAGGCGTCGGCGAGCGTGCTGCGCGGCGGCCTGCAGTTGCTCCACGTGTTCGTTGGGGGCCAGCAGATTGAATTCGATGGGCTGTCCGGCGGGTCCGACTTCGGTGGCCGAAAAGATCAGCCGCTCGGCGCCATCGAAAGAGCCCGCCTGTTGCCGCCAACGGCGCAAGATTTCGTCGCTGGTCACCTGCCGTTGTGCCGGATCCACCAGTTCCACGTAGACGCCCCCCATGTGGCTGCCACGCGTTTGCGCGCCGGCGCCCAGCACCGTATCTTCGGTGATTTGGCCCAGGGCGACATGCACCAATTGGACGACCGGTTGTTCGAACTGCCGATCCACCTCTTCCAGAGCTGCCCGCAACAAGTCCAGCGAGTGTTTGGTGCGGTGGCCAGGTGTGCCGTCCGGATAGACGATTTCCGCCTCGATCAATTTGCTGTCCAGCGAGGGGAACAGAACCCAGGGTGTGATCCCGGAACGCGGCAAACCGATCGTGAAGATCAGCATGGCCACCGCGCTGCTGACGACGATCGCCCGGTGGGAGAGGGTCCAGTCCAAGGCGGGCAGGTACAAGCGCCGTGTCAACTCGTATACCAGCCAATGGGACGTCCGATTGGCGCGCGCGAACCAACCTGCCACCGGGCGGAGAGGGAACAGCAGGAGACTCGCCAAGCGGAACCGGGGGCCGTCCCGGTGGGCCAGATGGCAGGGCAAGATCAAAGCGCTTTCGGTGAGCGAGACCAGCAGCATGGCGATCACTGCCAGAGGCAATACGGCAATGAATTTGCCCATGATGCCCGAGACGAAGAACAGGGGCAGGAACGCGAGCACCGTGGTCAGAATCGACGTCGTCACCGCGGGAAGCACTTCGATCGTGCCCTGGACAGCGGCAGAGACCGCCGTTTCATTGCGGCGGCGGTGGGCGAAAATGTTCTCCCCGATGACGATCGCGTCATCGACCACAATGCCCAGCACCAGCAGGAAGGCGAACATGGTCAGCATGTTCAACGTCTGATCGGCGAGCCCCAGGGCCATGCCGGCGCCGGCCAGGGCGATCGGGATGCCCAACGCTACCCAGAAGGCCAGTTTCAATTCCAGGAAGATCGCCAATACCAGGAAGACGAGGATCAGCCCCTGCAACC
>SLEY01000498.1 GCA_007124535.1 Planctomycetaceae bacterium | reverse complement strand
CGTGGGAGTACGGCGTCCGCAATCTGTTCCGCCGCCCGGCTCGAACCGGCCTGACCTTGGCCGGTTTGACGACGGTGGTCCTGCTGGTGTTCGTGGTCGTGGCCTTCCTGCGGGGCTTGGAAACGTCCTTGGCGCTCAGCGGCAGTCCCCGAACGGTACTCGTCTATTCGGTGGGAGCGGCTGAGGACATTGAAAGTTCCTCCATTCCGGCCCATCTGCCGGCGTTGCTCGCCGCCAGTGTCGAGGGCGTCGAGCGGCGGTACGGTGTCGATTACATTTCGCCGGAGCTTTACGCCGCGACCCAGGTGCGTGTGGATGACGGCGGGCCGCGGATGGCGATTGTCCGCGGGGTCACGCCGACCGCGCCCTTGGTGCGGCGGCAGGTGCAGATCATCGACGGTGACTGGCCACGGGAGGGTGAGGTGCTTGCCGGACGTCTGGCGGCGGCGAAGCTCGGCTGCCGCCCGGAGGCGCTGGCTATCGGGCATACGGTCCGACTGGCCGGGCGGGAGTATCGCATCAGCGGGCACTTTGCGTGCGGTGGTGGGGCCTACGAGTCCGAGTTATGGTTCGCGTTGGCCGATGTGCAGCAGGCATTGCAGCGTCAGGATTTGAGTCTGGCCGCCGTGGGGCTGGCCGCCGGAGCCTCGGCCTCGGCCGCCGAGATCCAGCTGTTCTGCATGGAGCGGGCGGATCTGGGCATCCAAGCCATCCCGGAAACCGAATACTACGCCCTGTTGCAGCGCCACTACCGTCCCGTGCGCCGGCTGGGCTGGGTGGTGGTGGGGCTGGTGGCGGGGGCCGGGGTCTTTGCGGGACTGAACACGATGTACGGTGCCGTGGTGGGTCGGGGCCGCGAGTTGGCCGCGCTGCAAGCGATGGGGTATCGCCGCCGGGCGGTGGCCCTGAGCTTGGTGCAGGAGGCGAGTCTTCTGGCAGCCGCGGCGTCGCTGATCGCCGCCCTGTTGGCCGTGGCCCTGCTCCACGGAGCGGCGGTCCGCTTTACGATGACCGCCTTTGCCCTGCAGGTGGACAGCGTCACGTTGTTGATCGGATGCGGCACCGGCCTGCTGCTCGGGCTGCTGGGCGCCCTCCCCCCGGCGCTGAAGGCCATGCGGCTGCCGATCGCCGAAGGATTGAAAGCGGTCTGAGACCGATGGGCACGAAGATGGGCACGAACAATAGGAAGAAGGAGAAAATCATGCACGGGGTTGCGAATCCTCGTTTTCGGAAAGAGGCACGATTCGCGGGTTATGCCGGCGTCATGCTGCTGGCATGGGTTGCAACCGGATGTGGCGGGGCGGCAGGTCCGGCCGCGGGCGTCGCCAGCCCCGCTGGCGGCGAGGCCAATTCGCCTTATCGGTTGCCCGCCGAGCCGGCCGATGCGAAAGACCTGGACGCCGTTTTCGCGACGGCCGAAGACGGAGACCAGGTGGTGTTGGTGGGACGGATTGGCGGGCGCGGCAGCCCCTGGGTCGACAACCTGGCGGCATTCACGCTGGTCGATCTCGCCGCCGAGGCGGCTTCCAGCTGCTGCCCGACGCCGGGGCCGAACTGTGACGCCAGCGGCGCCCCCTACCAGGCCTTGATCCGGGTTGTCGATGGCAACGGTCGTACCATCGCCACCGGGGCCCAGCAATTGCTGGGAATCGAACGGTCGCAGACGGTGGTGGTTCAGGGCACAACGCGGCGCGACGAGGCGGGCAACCTGACGGTGCTGGCCGACGGCGTGTTCGTCCGACCTTAGCATCCGGGAGCCCCCGTCATGACCAGCACCTTGGACCTGCGCCAGTTGGCCATCGACCGTTCGGAGAAGGGCGCCCATCGGCGGGGTCGCCGGCGAAACGTGCTGACACGCGATGTCCTGCCCTGGGCCGTCCTCTTCGGTTTCGCCGCCCTGTTGCTCTGGTCGGCCCGCGAGAGCTTGCTGCCGTCCAAGCCGGTGACGGTGGTTCCGGTGTTCATGATGCGGGCGGAGGTCCGCGAGTCGGGCACGCCCATGTTCCAGGCGGCGGGGTGGGTGGAACCGCGTCCGAGTCCCGTGAAGGTGCCGGCCCTGGCCGAGGGCGTGATCGAGCGCCTGCTGGTGGTGGCCGGCGAGGCGGTCGAGGCGGGTCAGCCGGTGGCGAAGCTGGTGGAAGCCGACGCGCGGATCGCTTTGGAGGACGCGCGGGCGGACCTGCAATGGCAGGAAGCGAAGCTGGCCTCCGCCCAAGCAGCCCGGGCTGCGGCCCGGGCGCATGTCGAGCGGCCGGTGCATCTCCAGGCGGAACTGGCCGCGGCGGAATCGGCTTTGGCCAAGGTGCAGACGGACCTGGCGACGCTCCCGTTCGCAATCCGGGCGGCCGAATCGCGGCAGAAATTCGCGCGCCAAGACTGGGAAGGCAAACAGAACGCCGGCGAAGCGCTGGCCGCCCGCGTGGTGCAACGATCCCAAGGGGAATACGAATCGGCTCAGGCAGCCGTCCAGGAGCTTCAGGCACGGCGGACCAGTCGGGAAGCGGAGGCGGAGACGTTGGGCAACCAGTGCCAGGCGCTGCGCACCCGGTTGGAGTTGAAGATCGACGAGACCCGGCGGCTGGCCGAAGCGGAGGCCGAGGTCCGTTCGGCGGAGGCCAAGGTCCGGCAAGCCGAACTCGCCGTCCAGGCCGCGGAACTCCGATTGGAACGGATGACCCTGCGAGCCCCGCTTTCCGGACGCGTACTCGCGTTGAATGCCCAACCCGGCCAGCGCGTCTCGGGCCGCGCCTCCGAAAACAGCACCGGCGGCGTCCTGACCCTGTACAACCCCCGACAACTCCAAATCCGCGCGGATGTGCGGCTGGAAGACGTCCCCCACATCCGGCCGGGCCAGGGCGTTCGGATCGAATCGGCCGCGCTCACCGAGCCGCTCTCCGGCGCCGTGCTTACCCCCACCTCGCTGGCCGACATCCAGAAGAACACCTTGCAGGTCACGGTCGCCATCGACGATCCGCCCGCAGAACTCACCCCCGAAATGCTGGTCCGCGCAACCTTCCTCAGTCCGCAACCCGCGGAAACCGAAGCGGAATCCCCCCAGCCGCCGTTGCGGCTGCTGGTGCCGCGGCCCCTGGTGGAAACCGGCAACGGTCAAACCACCGTGTGGCTGGCCGACCGCCTGGCCGGCAGGGCCCGAAAACAGACCGTGGTGCTCGGCAAAGCCGGGACCGAACAACTGGTGGAAGTCATCGAAGGACTCGTGCCCACCGACAAACTCGTCGCCGGTGGCCGAGAAACACTCCGGCCGGGCGACCGGATCCGGATTACCGGCGAAGCTTCCCTGTAACGCGACGATTCCCGTCACTGAGAAATCGACATGCCCCTGATCGAAATCAAAAACCTGACCCGGCAGTTCACCAAAGGCGGCGAGACGCTCACGCCCCTGGATGCGGTCAACCTGACGATCGAGCCGCGGGATTTCATCTCGCTGATGGGACCCAGCGGGACCGGCAAGAGCACGCTGCTGAACCTGCTGGTGGGCATCGACCGGCCGACCTCCGGCCAGATCGTCGTCCACGGGACCGACATCACCCGGCTGTCCCGCGCCCGCCTGGCCGACTGGCGGGCCGCCCACATCGGCTACATCTTCCAGACGCATCACTTGATCCCCGTCCTGACCGCCTATGAGAACGTCGAACTGCCGCTGCTGCTGCTGCCCCTCCCGGCCGCCGAGCGCCGCAAGCGGGTGGAAATCGCATTGGAAGCGGTCGAGTTGACCGATCGCGCCGACCACTATCCCCGCCAGCTGTCGGGCGGCCAGGAACAACGGGTCGGCATCGCTCGGGCGATCGTCACCAATCCGACCCTCGTCGTCGCCGATGAACCCACTGGCGACCTGGACCCGCGCACGGCCGCGCAGATCCTGAAACTGATCCAACGGCTGAATGTCGAGTTGGAGATGACCCTGTTCGTCGTGACCCACGATCCCCAGGTTGCGGCGGTGGCCGCGCGCCGGCTGCATCTGGACGAGGGCCGGTTGATCGAGGCTCCGGGCGCGGACCCCGTGCCCGCCTGAAACCGCCGACCGGAGGACCTGACCATGTTTCGCTTTGCTCCTTATGTTCTGAAATGCCTTTGGCGACACCGGACTCGCACCGGATTGACCGTCAGTGGGACGGCGGTGGCCCTGTTCGTGTTCTGCGTGGTCACCGCCGTCCAGGAAGGCCTGGACCGCCTCACCCACTCTGCCGGCGCGGAACGGACGCTGGTGGTCTTTCAGGAGAACCAGTTCTGCCCGGCCAACAGCCGCCTGCCGGAAGACTACGCCCCCGCGATCGCCCGGTTGCCCGGTGTCCGCGACGTCGTACCCGTCGGGGTGTTCACCAACAACTGCCGGGCCAGCCTGGATATGGTGGTCTTCCAGGGGTTTCCTTCCCAGCAGTTGCGCGCGGCACGGCCGCTGGAGTTGCTTTCCGGCAGTTTCGGCCAATTCGAGCAGCAACCGGACGCGGCGCTGGTCGGCCGAGCGGTCGCGCGCCGCCGCCAAATCGGCGCCGGGGATCCGTTCACCGTGGGCGGGGTCACGGTGGCGATCGTCGGCGTGTTCGCCTCCGAGGCGCCCGCCGAAGAGAACTTCATCTACACCCACCTGGATTTCCTCCAGCGGGCTCCGGGCCGCAATGCCGTGGGCGTGGTCACCCAGCTGGAGGTGCAATTGGCCGAACACGCCGATCCCGACACCACCGCCACGGCCATCGACGACCACTTCCGCCACGGTCCGGTTGCCACCACCACCCGACCACAGGGCGTGTTCCAGCGCGAAGTCGTCGCCGACTTGGCCGAAACCATCGGATTCGCCCAGTGGCTCGGCTACGCCTGCCTCGGACTCGTGTTCAGCCTGATCGCCGCCACCACCGTCATGGCGGTGCAGGACCGAATCAAGGAACACGCCCTGCTCCAGACGCTGGGGCTGCGGCCCCTGCGGGTCTTCGGACTGGTGATGGCCGAGAGCCTCTTGCAGAGCCTGGCCGGCGGACTGCTGGGGATCGCGGCCGGCTTGCTCCTGCTGAGCTGGTGGGGATTCTCGATCGGCACCGAGGGCGTCGCGATCGCCTTGCAACCCTCGCTCCGTTTGGCTGTCTGGGGTGGTTCGGTCTCGGCGGGTGTCGGTCTGCTCGCCGGGCTCGCACCCGGCTACCAAGCCGCCCGGACCGAAATCGTCCCCGCGCTGAGACAAGCCTGAACCAGCAGACGCCGCGCAAATCCAACACGGGCACCGTCGGGCAGGAACGCCCAACGTACGGGGATCCGTGTTCCCGATCAAACATAACGAAAACCAAACGTGGGCCAATTCAAAAACGACCAAAGAAACGCACGTCGGGTGGTTCGCGATTGGGTACCGGGCGGTGTCGAGGTGCGTTATCCGCTTGCTTGCGTGCTATGCCGCAGAACATCGGCCAATCATCCCTCGCCGCTTCGACGCGAAGCAGCCGCAACCTCCGCCGCAGCAACCGGTTGCGATCGAACTCCCTCCGCGCGATTTGCCGCCGCTGGCCGACCAATAGCGCTTCCCCTCCTTCGGCAGCCGTGCGACGGAACGTCTTGCTACGGAAGGGTTTCCGTCGGCTTCCCGCGCCTTCGACACAAGCCTGCTCTGCCGCCGAGCCCGACCTTCATAGCACGCACACCCAGTAGAGTGACTCCTGCAGGAGGACGCGCGCGTGCTACACGGCCGCCGATATCGCCGCAGGGGCAAACCGGAAGATTTGGCAAAATTCGTCAGAAATCCTTTGCAGTCCACGTCTTGCCGTGATACACTAACGATCGTGTTGACGCGTGCTACGCCGCACACCCGCGGCCTAGCTCCGTTCTGAAGCCGCCTCGTCGGCGGCAGAATTAGATAGTTCTGCATCGCAGCCAAGCTTGTTCGTGACGCCAGATCATCCCAGCGATTGGGTGCTCCGTGCCACTACCTGAATTCAACGAGACGGGCGATCTACCGAATGGTGTCCACAAGGCATCGCTCGACGAAACGACTGGCCGGTTCGGAACTGGCTCCGACCGGCGCAAACTAATCGCTCGGCGTCTTGAACGCATTCATCGAATCGCATCGCAAACGGGCCACTTGGCCCGATTCGTCGTATTTGGCTCGTTCGTCACCGACAAGCAGGATCCCAACGATGTGGACGTCTTCATGATCATGGATGATAAATTCGATATGGGATCGGTGGTTGGTGAACCCCGAATCCTATTCGCCGATCATGGCACCGCCCAAGACCACTTCGGGGCCAGCGTTTTCTGGATGCGCCGGATGGCGGCCATTGGTGGCGAACAGGCAGCGATCGAAGATTGGCAAATCAAACGTGATGGCACCGAGCGTGGCATCGTCGAAATCACGGTGGAAAAATCATGATTGCAAACGATCAAGAACTAAATGTGACTCTTGACCGTATCGCGAAATTCCAGCGGCAGGTCTCGCATCTGCGCAACGTGGAGACGAACCCCAAGAATTACTACGGATCCGTGTCGGGTTTTCTCGCAGAAATTGACCGAATGCAATTGGAAGTGCGGGAATACCTCAGCCTGCATCCGGCAGAACTCGCGACAAGCGCTGCAGAACAATGCCGTGAACCGGAGCGGCCGAAAACGCGTTAATCCGTTGG
>SLEY01000620.1 GCA_007124535.1 Planctomycetaceae bacterium | reverse complement strand
AGTCAAACGGGAGGGGGGCCCGAGAAGACGATCCTGGATTCGCCGCGTTACCTGCGCCGATTCGGTTACGGGTCCAAGTGCGCCTACATGCATCCCCCGGCCGATGGCAGTTTGGAACGGATCACCGCGCGGGCCCGCGCGGCCGAGGCGCCCTTGATCTCCATTCCCGACCGGGGGCCCTGGGACTGGCGGGTGGTGGCGCCCCTGGTCCGCCTGTGTCGTGCCGAGGACGTGCGGATCTGGCACGGTCACGATTACAAGAGCAATGCGCTCGGGTTATGGGTCCGGCGCTTTCATCCCATGCATCTGGTGACCACGGTCCATGGTTGGGTCCAGCGGACGTGGCGCACTCCGTTGTACTATCGCATCGATCGGTGGAGTCTGCCGCATTACGACGCGGTGGTGTGCGTGTCGGAGGATCTCCACGCCCAGTGTTGTGTGCGGGGGGTTCCCGGATCTCGCTGTCACCTGATTCCCAACGGAGTGGACGCGGACGAATTTCATCGTTCGCAAGATCGCGGGAGCGCCCGTGCGTCGCTGGGGGGTTCGGCCACGGAGTTCCTGCTGGGGGCCGCCGGGCGGCTGTCGGCCGAGAAGGGCTTCGACCGGTTGATCCGCGCGGTTGCGGCGTTAAAGGACCGCGGTGTTCCCGTATCCTTGTGGATTGCCGGGGAAGGTGATGCGCGAGCCTCGCTGGAACGCTTGATCGACCGACTGGGCTGCCAGCGGCGGATCCGGCTGTTGGGGCATGTGAGTGACCTGAAAACCTTCTACCAGGCGCTGGATGGGTTCGTGCTGAGCAGTCTGCGGGAGGGTTTGCCGAACGTGGTCTTGGAAGCGATGGCCTTGGAGGTGCCCGTCGTGGCCACCCGCGTGGCCGGCGTCCCCTCGCTGATCTCCCATGAAGAAAACGGTTTGCTGGTCGATATCGGTTCGGTGGACCAGTTGACGTTCGCGCTCCAGCGTGCGTTTGCCGAGCCGCAAAGCCGCGTTCGTTGGGGGCAGGCCGGCCGGCGGACCGTGGAAACGTCCTACAGTTTTACGGTCAGGATGCGGCGGATGGTGTCGGTGTACCGGCAGTTGGGCGTCATCGGCAACGGAGACGTGGAATGAGTCGGGTTTTGCCGCAATCGGGTTTGGAATCGGACGGGGGCTCCGCAGCCGACGTGGTTCGGGTCGAGGTGCCGGAGCGGGGATCGGTTCCGTTGTGGATCAAACGCGGGCTCCAGGTCGGTTTCGGATTGTTCGTTCTGCGGCGGCTGGTTGGATATTGGGCATTTCGGCGATGTCTGGGCCGCCGCGCCTTTCTGGCGGCCAGCGAATCGATCGCTCGCGTCCCGGGCCTTCGCGGCGTTTACCTTCGGCAAGCGTTTTATCGCCGCACCTTGGAGAAGTGTGGTCAGGATGTCCATTTCGGCTGGTCCAGTGTGTTCTCGATGCCGGAAGCTCGAGTGGGCGACCGCGTTTATATCGGCCGGTTCTGCAGTATCGGTTATGCCGAACTGGGGGCCGAAGTGATGCTGGCCGACGGCGTCCAGATTCTCAGCGGTGGTCACGAACACCAGGCCGGCGCCGGCGCGGGCAGCCGGCAGCGGCAGCCCCAGACCTATCGGCGAGTACGGATCGGAGCGGGGGCCTGGATCGGGGCCGGCGCGATCGTGATGGCCGACGTGGCGGACGGCGCCCTCGTCGGGGCCGGCGCGGTCGTCACGCGGCCCATTCCCCCGGATCAGATCGCGGCCGGTGTTCCCGCTCGAATTCTCTCGCCAGGTGGGGCAACCTCCACCCCTTCTTGATGCCCAATCGAATGTTCGCCACCCTGTTCGGCATCATGGCTGGGTCCTCGCTAGTCGATATGGTCTCGGGTTTTCGGATCATCCGATGGACGAGGACCGGGGGGCACTCCGCAGCCAACGATGGTGGAATCTACCCGCAACAACGTAGGAATGGCGAAACCACTTCACGAGGGTATCAGGACCGTGACCGCCGATTTGGAACTGCCCACCAGAACAATTTCGCCGGAGACTTGACAAAGACGGCTTGGCTCGTTAAGCTTCAACGAGAACGAGTGTGTCTTGGTCTTACCGGCGTTTCACCGTAGCGGAGTTGAACGATTATGGTTAACCAGCAGGACGACGGGAAGAAACGCGTTTGGGGACGCCGCCGTTTACTACAGGCGGGTGCCGCGGCTGCACCGGCCCTGTTTACGTTGCGTGCTCGCCCTGCAAACGCTCAGGCCGGTGCCTATTACCAGTACGGCACCTCACCCACCCCGCCCGAGCCAGCTCCTCCTGAGGATCTTGGTGAGGGTGAGAGCCCATTTCTGGATAGTTCGAGCTACGATCTGTTCCCCGGAGGGGGAATTTGAGTCGTACGACTTGGCGAGCAAGAAGGGCCGATTTGATCTGGAGAGACTGGGACGAAGATCTGCAGATCGTCTATGACGTGGCTTCGGGCGATACACATGCGCTGGATCGTTTCTCTGGGGACGTGGTCAAGCATCTTCAGGACGATGGCTTGACCGCGGTGCAATTGGCAAGTCGCTTGGCGGGCGAGTCGAATAGACCTCGGATGGATTTAGAGCGTCAGATCGCGGATCTCCTCCCTCGTTTGGACCGTCTGGGCCTGATCGACCCGATCTCGTGAAATTCGGCGACGTGAAATTCGGCGAATTGCCATCGGCGGAATTGATTCGCCTCTTCCGTGGGGGTATCGCATGGCGAACCGGGCCTTATGTGGTGCATGTCCGTTCACCGGTTCGTTTTGTGGCCCGTCACTTGGCGTGGCTGTACCGGGATTTTGGGGTCCTTGATTACGAAGAAATCCCGGATGCGGAGATCAGCGTCCGGGCTTCGGGGATGGGTTGGCGCCGGGTATCGATTTTCTCGGACGGGGCGGTGCGTTATCGGCGGGTCGCGCGGAGTCAGGCCGTTCCCTTACTGGAATGGACATTGAATCTGTCGGTGTTCCACCGTCCCACGCAGAATCTGCTGATCCATGCCGCGGTGGTGGAGCGGGAGGGGTGTTCGTTGATCCTTCCGGGCGAGGCCGGTTCGGGCAAGAGCACGTTGTGCGCGGGCTTGATTCACCACGGTTGGCGATTGTTGTCGGACGAGGTGGCGGTGATTCGGCCGTCGGATGGGTGTTTGTTGCCGGTTCCGCGGCCGGTGAGCTTGAAAGGCGGGGGGATCGAGGCCCTTCGCCGGATGGCGCCCGAGGCGTGTTTGGGACCGGTCTGGCCACGGACGCCCAAAGGTCGTGTGGCCCATTTGCTGCCGCCGACCACGAGTGTGCAGCGGATGGACGATCCCGCTCGACCCGCCTGGATCGTCTTCCCTCAATTCCAGCCGGGGGCCGGTTGTCGGATCCAGCCTTTGGGCAAAGCCGATACGTTGCTGCACTGTGCCGGCAATGCCTTCAATTACAGCATTTTGGGGCGGCAGGGTTTCGAGGTGCTGGCCGGCGTGATCGATGACTGTCAGGGCTACGAGATGCTCTTTGACGACTTATGGGCTGCCGTGGATACCTTGGGTGGTCTGCGTCATCCCTGTATGGCGGATTTGGCGGTGAGCGGTGGGGCCTGCAGCTGAACCGTTCCTGAACGCGATCCGGGAGCCGGAGAACTTGGCTGCCCTCGCTCCGCAGCAATGGCGACGGGTATTGCGGATCGCCCGCCGGACCGCATTGCACCCTCGCGTGGGGGAGTTTGTCGAGAAGGCCGGGATCGCAGAGCGGTTGCCGCTCCGGGTCGACGAGCAGTTACGGGCAGCGAGGCTGCTGGCCCAGCACCATCATCGTCTACTCGGTTGGGAGTTAGGTCGGATCCGCCGGGCGCTGGCGGGCACGACGATTCCCCGGGTGCTGTTGAAGGGTGCGGCGTATGTGGCGGCCGATTTGCCGGCGGCTCAAGGGCGTCTGGCGGACGACGTCGATCTGCTGGTCCCGCGCGAATCGCTGGGCGAAGTCGAGCGTCTCCTGCGCCAGTGGGGATGGGAGCCGTTGTCCGCGGACGAGTATGACGATCATTACTATCGAGCGTGGATGCACGAGTTGCCGCCGCTACGGCATCGGGAGCGGGGGACGGTGCTGGATGTCCACCACACGATCCTGCCTCCCACCGGCCGGGTTCATCCCGATCCGGCTCTGTTGTTTCAGGCCTCGCGGCCGATCGGCGACAGCGGTTACCGGATGCTGGCTCCGGAAGACATGTGGTTGCATTGCGCGGCCCATCTTTTTCAGGACAGCGATTTGTCGGGAGGTCTGCGCGATCTGATCGATCTGGACTTGATGCTCCGCCATTTTGGAGCGACCGAACCGGGATTCTGGGAACGGCTGGCGCCGCGAGCGGAGCAACTGCAATTGACGGGACCTTTGCATTATGCTCTGCGTTATACGGTCGGTTGGTTGAACACGCCGGTTCCCGAAGCGGTCCGGCGGCAAGCCTCCCGCGTTCGCTCCGGTGGGATTGGGGGTTGGCTGATGGATCCTCTGGCACGCCAGGCGCTGGCGCCCGAAGTTGGTGATGGCGAATCGTGGTCGGGATCGATGGCCAGGCGGTTGCTGTACCTCCGGGCCCATTGGCTTCGGATGCCCCCCGGTCTCTTACTGCGTCATCTGACGCGCAAGGCGTTTCGTGCTGCTCGAAAGAGGCGTACTTAGCTGGTGCGGCGCATCGAACCTGACGACGGTTTTTCCTGTTTCATGCCCGACGCTTTTTCTCGTTCGCCCGTGCCGCGGTCGGAAGCCCGGCCGGTTTTGCAGACGCGGCTTTGTCCGCCTGAATTCCTGATCGCGAATCGTGACAGGTCCCCGGAGTTGGTCCAGCCCGGGCTCGATGCGGCGGCAAGCTCCAGCTGTTTCGATCCCCGCTGGCTGAATGTGCTCCGCGATGGCTTGGCTCATCGGCCCTATTTACTGGAAGGGATCCGGGAGGGGCGGGTCTGTGGTGTCCTGCCGCTGGCTTTGCTGCGCAGCCGAGTGTTCGGGCGGTTTCTGGTCAGTCTACCCTATTTGAACGCGGGCGGGGTGCAAGCCTCGGATGCCGAGTTGGCCGGGCAGTTGGTCGATCACGCGGTCCAATTGGCGGACCAGTTGCATGTCCGTTATCTGGAATTGCGGCACGAAGTCGAGTTAGCGCACCCGGCTTTGATGGAGAAGAACTGCAGCAAGTGGCATTTGCGCTTGGCTTTGCCGAGTACGTCGGACGCGCTGTGGCGGGGCTTTCCACCCAAGGTCCGCAATCAGATCCGGAAAGGCGCCGGCCAGGGCTTCACTGTCGCTTGGGGGGGCGTGGAGCAGTTGCCCGGCTTTTACGCCGTGTTCAGCCGCAACATGCGCGATTTGGGCACGCCGGTCTACGGCCGGTCGCTGTTCCGCAGCATCCTCCGGCATTTCCCCGGCGAGGCCGAATTCTGTGTGGTGCGATTGGGCCGGCAACCGGTGGCCGCGGCCCTGCTGGTCCACGGCCGGGGGATGACCGAAGTGCCCAGTGCCAGTTCCTTGCGGCGCTTCAACGGGACGAACGCCAACATGTTCCTGTACTGGCAACTCCTGCAGCGCGCGATTCAGCGCCGCCAGCAGGGGTTCGATTTTGGCCGCAGCAGTGAGGGCTCGGGAACCTACCGCTTCAAGAAGCAGTGGGGCGCCCAACCGGAACCTTCCTGCTGGCAATACTACGTCCGCCGGGGGGCCATTGGGGACGTCCGTCCGGAAAACGTCAAGTACCAGCGGGCCATTCGTGTCTGGCAGCGTCTGCCGGTGCCCCTGGCCAATCTGCTCGGCCCGCGGATCGTACGCGGGATCCCGTAAGTGTCCACAAGGGACATTCCATTACACGCATCATAGGGAATGTGCCCAACCTATGTGGAGGCGCAGCAAGCCACTTCCATCGTTGGTGATCTTGCGCCACGCGTTCCACCCGAACAAATTCACCGTATCGTCTCTTGTCTGTGAGTAAGCTTATGAAATGGTCGCAACTGAACGGCAGCCGGATCGCGCTGCTGCTGCCTGACACGGACCAGTCGCAGGTGCTGACAGGCACCGTCTGCCCCGCGACGGACCCGCGCCTGGCCAGCGCCCTGCGAATCGTGTTGGACAACGTCGGTCCGGAGAGCGGTAACCCGGAGTTCATTCTGCAGGGCGAGGTGTGGCGGGATGCGGTGCGGCGGGACACGGAACACGGTTGCGATTACCGGATCGATCTGTGTGAGATCCCGGCACCGGGGACCGGCTAAGCCGTCGCATCAAAAATAGCTTGACGCTTTTTTTTCTTGGGAGACAAGACGACTAGATTCTTAGATAAGACGCGAAAGGTTTTGGCAATTGAGCAGTACGATTGAGCTTGCCTGACACGGAAATCTCCAGTTCATGTGGGGCATGGCCCTCCGGGCCCCGTAACTCGGTCCTTTACACTTAGTCGCCTACACTTAGCGTAACCGACTAAAACAGCCGGAGGTTTGAAGGTCGACTACGAGGGAGGACTAAGTGTAGAGGGATTAAGTGTAGAGGGATTAAGTGTAGGGGGACTAAGTGTAGGGGACTAAGTGTAGGGGACTAAGTGTAGGGGACTAAGTGTAGGGGACTAAGTGTAGGGGACTAAGTGTAGGGGGATTAGGAAAGACCCATATGTACCGTTTGATTCT
>SLEY01000459.1 GCA_007124535.1 Planctomycetaceae bacterium | reverse complement strand
GTGGCCTCCCGATGGAGACTTGCGGCCCGTGCGACTCGGGAATTGCCGCCGGCGCCGCTGTACAATCCCCGGCGAATCCGCTAACGTGTATGCAGTTGAACGCTCATTGCATTTGGAGTCGATGTCCGTGGTCATACCCCTCGATTTGATGGTAAATATCGCGTTTCCGTTTTTTCCCGGCCTGTTCGGTCAGATGCCGCTGATTTTGGATTTTCGGCTGCTGATCTTCATCGCTCCCGCCCTGATCCTGGGAATGGTTGCTCAGATGATGGTGCGCTCGGCCTACTCGCGTGGCAGCCAAGTAGCGGCCAGGATGAGTGGCTATGCGGCGGCTCGACGTGTGCTCGATTCGGCCGGCTTGTTCGAAGTGGGAATCGAGCAGACTCCGGGCCGCCTCAGCGATCATTACGATCCCCGAGCCAAAGTGTTACGGTTGAGTGGCGAAGTGTACCACGGACGGTCGATGGCCGCCGTGGGCATCGCCACCCATGAAGCGGGCCACGCGCTGCAGGATGCCCATCGCTACCTGCCGCTGGTGATCCGCAACGCTGCGGTTCCCGCCGCCAGTTTCGGCAGCAATGCGGGCATCGTGCTGCTCATGCTGGGGGTGATCTTCCAACTGGAACCCTTGCTGCTGTTCGGCATCATTTTGTTCGCCGCCGTGGTCTTTTTCCAGGTGGTCAACCTGCCGGTCGAATTCAATGCGAGCGCCCGTGCCAAGCGCCAGTTGGTCGAGTTGGGGATCGTCCCCGATCAAGAGATGCGTTACGTCAATCGGGTCTTGAACGCCGCGGCCCTGACCTATGTCGCCGCCACGCTCCAAGCGATTCTGACCTTGTTGTACTACATCATGAGGTACAGCGGTTCCCGCCGATAGCCGGATTTAGGGCGCCCTGGACTGGATGCGCAGGTGGGGGGCGCCGGGCTCCGCGACGATGCGATACTCGGGGAAAGCCTGCAGCGACAGGAAGCTTTCCCGGCCGCCGATCGCCTCGGGCAGTACGTAAACGGGAACGTTGCGGCTGAGAAAGCGGCCGATCCGTAGCGAGGGCAGGGTGGCTTGGGGTGCGAAAAAGCGGACGCCGCCAAGGTTCAATTGGCGGCCATTTTCTTCCGAAATCGGCGCCTCGGCCTGCCGCACCAGCGACTCCGCCAGCAGGCTGTAATTGGCTCGCGGCCGAATGGCCAACGTCTCCGCCACCTGTTCATTCAGGATCACGCCCACGGAGAAAGCGCCCCGCTCCGTATCGCTCGGCAGGAACTCCACCGGCTCGGCCAGCAGTTGCGAGCGCAATCCTTCGATGTGTCGGGCGTTCTTCTGGAGGGCGGGTGTCGGGCCCAGCCGATGGTATTCCGGCGCCAGCGGGGTGACCGCTTCTCGTACGCGGGGATCCTCAGCCAACTGCTGGTAGGCCCGAACCAACCGGTGCGGATACTCCGCGGCCTGGATCGTGGCCAGCAGCGTTTCGTTTCGCAACCGTAGCCAGCGGGCCTGCACCGTGCGGGCGGTGTGTATTTGGTGGTCCAGCGATTCCACCCACCCGATCTGACCCGTTGCATACGCCTGCTCACGCTGCCGCTGCAGGCGGTGCAGGGCCGGTCGGAGTTCGTTCCACTGGATCCCGGCCTCGCGCGAGGCCTCCTCCCGTTGGTTCACCTCCTCGACCAGCTCCGCCAGATCGTCGTCTTCGATCAGCAGCCAGTGGCCATCGCGGCGTTCGAGCCCCCGTTCCGCCATCTGCTCGGCGGCCCGCTCTCGGGCTTCCAGCTCCGGATCGGGTTCCGGCGAATCGGCCGCGTCCGCCGCAACCTCCTCGGTGAGTTCGACCTCCTCCACAACCTGCTCCTGAGCTTCGACCAACGTCTGCTCGTGACGCCGTTGCAGTTCGTCCGGCAGGTGCTGGTGCAGCAGGGTGAGGAAGCGTTCCTGCAGCGGGCGTTGGCTGAATCGTTCGACGGCGGGCGGCAACCAACTTTTCCGCATGAAACGGTCCAACTGGTCCTCGGTCAGCTGTTCGAGCGTACGGCGGGCATGGTGGGGTGACGAGGCGCGCTCCAATTCGTCCAGCAGGTTGCGGGCCAGGGACCGGGCCCCGGTACCATCCGCTTGAAGCGCCTGCCGGAGACGCTCCCGCGCGGATTCCCAGCGGCCAGCCTCCAGGTCGGCTTGCACCCGGTCCTGCAGATCGTGTCCAGCCTCTGCGACGTCCGCCCGTTCGGGAGCTGGAAATGCGTTCGATGGTGGCGGGTCCGGAACCCCGGTTGGTGGCGAATCAGCGGCGATCGGCGGCGAAGACTCCGAGGGTGTTTCCCGAGCGGGGTTGTGGACCATCCACTGCACCAGGGCTGCCAGAGTGACCACTGCGGCGGAAAAGAAAACCGCCATCCGCCATGCCGGGGTTTGACGTCGAACTCGCCCGGTGCCACGCCGCCCGCCAGCAGTTCCTCGAGGGGGCACCTTAATGCCTTTCGGTAGGCCCACGAGTCCGTTGGACGGGTTGGGCAATGTTCTGCCAGCGACGCGTGGCGGTGGCGCCGGTTCGGCGGACGGGAAAGCCTCCGAGGCGATGGGAGGCACTTTCTTGCCCGCCCGTCGCTTGCGGTCCGTCGCCTGCTCCGCCGACTGCGGCGGTCGCCCTCCTTCCTGGGAGCGGCGCGCCTTCGCGCCGGATCGATCCGGCGACGCGTTTCGCCGCGGTTCCAAATGTCCGGAATCCGTACTCATCAACAGGGGGCTCCCACGACGGTTTCAACCGCCCGAGCAGGTGACAACAGGCTCTCTGGGATTTTCGATCGGAGGGGGCCTTAGGGAAAGGTGAAGGAATCTGTTATTATGTGAGATCGGAACGAGTTTTTCGAGATCAGGAGTCGCCAACCGATATGCGGATGCCCGAAGACGCAACGAGTGAATCGCCCCCGGACGTAGCCCCCGAATTGGACGTCGAACCGCTGAGCCCCGATATGCCTTCGATTCAGCCGGGTGGCGGGGTATGCATGCGCATCGAACTGGCCTGGGGCTACCTTCGCCGCGGCTATCTGCGCCGTTTTCGGCCTGGTTACGTGCAGAAAATGGCGGCTTTGCGCCAAGGCGACCCCGCGGGATGCCCCCATAAAGTGTTGGACCCGCGGGACCTGAAATTCTTTCGCAACCGGTGTCACGGCGGGTGGTCAGCCCAGGATGATCCGTTTTTGTGGCGCGATCGTCTGCCGGTCGTCCGCGAGGGTTTGGCGGAACTGGTTCTGCTCGGGGGCGCCTGCTTGCTACTGACCCTGATTCTGGGATTCGTTTACTGGCCGTTGGCCTGGATCCCCGCGATCTTAGGGTTGTTTGTGGTCGCGTTTTTTCGGAATCCGCGGCGGGTCCCGCCAGCCGATCCGGGGGCTTTTGTCTCCCCTGCCGACGGCACGATCGCTTCGATCGAGCCCGTGGAACATGACGAATTCCTCGGAGGCCCGGCGGTCGTCGTGGGGATTTTCCTGTCGGTTTTCAATGTGCATATCAACCGCGTACCGGATCACGTGCGGGTGATCGGAATCCGTTACCGGCCGGGCAGGTTCCTGAATGCCCTGCGAGCGGTGTCGGCGCGGGAGAACGAGCAGGTCGTCCTACGCTTGCAAGGCACCCAGCCTCCCTACCGGAGGATGGAAGTTCGGCAGATTGCGGGCGCGATTGCCCGAAGGATCGTTTGTTTCGCCAAGCCGGGAGAACAGTTTTCAAGGGGCGAGTCGTTTGGGATGATCAAATTTGGTTCGCGAACGGAGTTGGTCTTGCCTCGGGAACCCGGAATGCATATCGAAGTACAAGTCGGCCAGAAAGTCCGTGCGGGCACCACGGTTCTCGCCCGATTCAGGGAGACATGAATTGCTGACTGTGAGGGGATAGCTAAGCCGGGACGGGGAGATCTCTTCGCTGCACCTTGGGATGGGACATGTTAGGGGAAATGATGGCCGCGTTACGGAGGAGGCCTCGCCGAGGTCAAACGGTCGATCCATTTTCGGAGCGGAGCAGTCCCGAGATGCGTCCGTCGCCCGGGTCCGGCGCCAATTCGGACGAGCGGAGGAGCACGTTGCGGCGGCGGCGGGTGCGGCGCGAGCGGGTGTTTGCCGTCCTGCCGACCCTGTTGACCCTGGGCAACGCCGTTTGCGGGTTTGGCAGCATCACCTACGCGGCCAAAGTGGGGCCGGAAGCGGTGGGAAATCCGTTGTTTATCGCCGGTCTGCTGATCTTTGTCGCCATGGTCTTCGACATGCTGGACGGCCATGCCGCCCGGCTGACCAAACAAACCAGCGATTTTGGCGCGCAACTGGACAGTTTGTGTGATGTGCTCAGTTTCGGGGTGGCGCCCGCCTTTCTGATGCTCCAGTTTCCCCCGATGTACCATCCGCGTCTGCTTTGGGTGATCGCCGTGCTGTTCATTCTGTGCGCGGTGCTCCGGCTGGCCCGTTTCAACGTAGAGACGGGAGAAGAAGACTCGCATTGCACGTTCAGTGGTCTGCCGACCCCGGCGGCCGCGGCGATGGTAGCTTCCTGTGCGGTCATTTTGCCGGGGTTGAATGACATGCTGGACCCCGGGATGGGGGCCTTATCGCAAGGCGTGGGGCGCACGGTGTTGCTGGCGGTTCATTACGGGTTGCCCGTGATGACGCTGGCACTGGCTTGTTTGATGGTATCGCGGATCCGTTATCCGCACGTGTTCCATCAATTGTTTCACGGCCGCTGGGATTTTCGGCAGCTGCGGCAATTGATTTTTGCCATACTGGCGATTTTTGCCGTTCGCGGATTGGCCGTGCCCTTGATTGTCGGCTACTTCGTGTTGGCATCTCCCGCAGTCGCTGTGTGGGGAGGATTGGTAGCGCAACGCCGGAAGCGACCGGCGGGAACCGAGTTGGGAGGTTAAGATGAATCGCGAGGATTCGAGTTCGCAGGACGGGGTGCTGTACAGCCAGCTGTCACATTTCTACGAGCGGGTCTTTGACCGCGTACTGGGCCCCCGGATCCGCTGGACCATCCGTTCCCTGAACATCCCGCCAGGGGCACGGGTGCTGGAGTTGGGGGTGGGTACCGGATTGTCCTTGGAGGCCTATCCGGATACGGCCCAAGTCACGGCCATCGACCTTTCCGCGGATATGCTGGAACAAGCCGAGGAGAAGGTCCAGCAGTCGGGTTGGCGGCACATCACCCTGCAGCAAATGGATGCCCTGGATCTGGACCTGCCGGATGCCGCCTTCGATTACGTCATGGCGTTCCACGTGGCCAGCGTGGTGCCGGACCCGGACCAATTCATGCGCGAGGCGGTGCGGGTGCTGAAACCGGATGGGATTACGGTGATCATCAATCACTTTCGCAGCGAGAATCGGCTGCTGGCGCCCGTGGTCGATTTGCTGAATCCGCTGACTCGCCGGATCGGCTGGCGAACGGACCTGCGTTACGCCGACCTGGTCGAGAAGCATCCGTTGAATGTGCAGGATCGTTTCAAGACGTCCCGGCCTTCCCTGTTCACGGTCGTGGTTGCGGAGAAGGTCAGCGGCGACAGCGATAGACGATTGCGGGCGGAAGGTTCCGCCAAACGGTCCTGCTCGATTCGACCGTGGAAAAGTATTCGTCAAGCCTGCGGCGAAAGCGACGACCGGCGGGCAAAACAAGACCCTGCAAGTAGGCGAACGTCACGAATTGGCCGCCGGGCCTGAGCACGCGGAACATCGCGTCCAGATAGGCGACTTGCTCGCGGTGCGAAAAGGCGGCCCAAGGCAGACCGCACAGCACCGCGTCCACCTGCGAGACGCCCTCCTGCTGGCAAACCTGGTCCACCTCCTGCACGCTCTGCCGGTAGATCCGCAGTTCGGGAAAGCGGCGATGAAGTGCCTCGCAGAACGTAGGGTTGATCTCCAAGGCAAAAAATCTCGCCTCCGCGGGCAAGCGGGCCAGGATATCCGCCGTGAAAGCCCCCGTCCCCGGACCGTACTCGACCACCACCCTCAACTCCGACCAATCGATCCATTCGACCATCGCCTGAGCCAGATGCCGCGAACTGGGCGCCACCGCCCCCACCCCCGCGGGTCGAAACAAAAACTGGACCAGAAAATCACGCTGCTCGCGCAACGACATGGCATCCCCCTCGAAATCCACCGGCGTGTCCCGAACAACCCACCGAACATTCTATACCGCCCGCGGTCAGAACTGTCTCGTCGTACAAACGAATTCATTCCGTTCGCACCGCGGGAAACGGAATGAATTCCGTTCTACGATTCGAGACCTAACCGGACAAACCTGACCGCGGGCGGTATGATTGCTCCCCAGCGGCAGATCCCCCGGAGCGGCTATCGGGAGACCAGACTCTCCGATTTCGACCCAGCACAACCGGAACGCGATGGAAATTCTGGGGCCCCTTTCTGGAGACGCGGAACTCCGTTGATGCAGAAAAACCCGCGACCGCCTCAACCCCCACACCCGGCCCCGTCCGAGTTCACCCCACCACCAACCACCAACCACCAAGCACCAAGCACCAAGCACCAAGCACCGAGCACCAAGCACCAAGCACCAAGCACCAAGCACCAAGCACCAAGCACCAAGCACCAAGCACCAAGCACCAAGCACCAAGCACCAAGCACCAAGCACCAAGCACCAAGCACCAAGCACCAAG
>SLEY01000235.1 GCA_007124535.1 Planctomycetaceae bacterium | reverse complement strand
TCGGGATGGGGCTCGCATGGGTTGGGCCGCAGGGTTTGTTTCAGGTTGGATACCATGGTTGGTAAATACCCTCCCCGGCCGCTACCGCGTCCGACCCTCCCGCAAGCGGGAGGGTGAAGAGCAGCATGATTTCACCTCCCCTCCGGCTGGGCGTTAAACGAGCCAAGGTCCGTCGGGCAGGAATGCCCAACCTACGGATGGATGCCACGTCAATGGTGATTTGCGGCACGAGGGGCGATGCCGTGGGTTGGCGTCATGGTTTCATGTTTTCGACAAGTTGCCTCGCTCAACTGCGTGCCGTCCCCGGGAACTCGGGGTACGATGCGGAAGCCTTCTCCCAGCCAGCGGCGTTCGAGTTTTTCGCGTGGCCAGGGACTGCGCGGGCGGACATGATCGGCCGGGTCACCGATTTCGATGAAGCCCTCGGGCGTCGTGCCCAACAGGACCACGGCGTGCTCCGGTTCACCTCGCGCGAGCCAGCCAGTTGCGGACACGTCCTGCGGGCGAACTCGCAGCAAGACCGGGGCTTCCTGGATCGCGAGCAACTCCTCCAGTCCCCCGCGAACGACCTGAACGTCCCAAGGCGATTGCTGAGTTTTCAGCTTCAAACCCCGATAGAGCCCCAACAGCGGCGTACCCCGCCGCCGGGTCAGCGACAGTCGCATCATCTCCGCCTCGCTGGATTCAATGCCGTAGTGGTCCAGCAACGTGACCGCCGCACTTGCACTACAGCTCTCGGGAAGCGTCTGCAGCCAGACCCCCTCGCGAACCCAGCAGATGCTGGCTGGGAGGCGCTGAACGCTCAGATCCGACACAATCGTGTACAAGCCCAGAGAGGTGATCAACAGACCGGTGCCCACACGATTGGCGAAAGGCATCGCTGGCTGCCCGAAGATCAGTCCGCCAAGAAAGCAAGCGAACAGCGGCAGCAGGTTCCCCAACAAAATCACGTTCGTCACCGGCAGCCACTCGGCCCAACGCAACGAACCGTGCCAGCCGACACCAAAAGCAAACAGCACGGCAACCGTCAGCACGGCCAGGGAATTATAGAGGGATGGCGGCGCGATCCGGGCGATTCGAAATCCCGCGATCCCCAAAGCGAGCGAGGCCAGCCCGAGCCATGCCAGTCCGGCGGCTAAGTCGCCGAACGGTGCTGCCATCCGATCCGGATGCGGTTGGTCACCCGCTTCCGCCGCCGACTGATGGTACATCAACTCGAAAGGCGTAGGATCGATCAGTTCCGGCGTCTGGAGCAAAGCATTCAGCTGGTACGGAGTTCGAGCCCCCAGCGGCCATCGCAGTTGCGCGGCGACCACTCGGTGCTGCTGGGTCTGCAGATCGCCGGAAACGCTTTGCATCCAGCCGTCGTGGAGCGGGTATCTCTTCAGCGCCGGTCCCAACAGGGCGTACCAGGCCTCCAGCCGGAGTCGGTCCAGTTTGCAGGCGTTGCCGCCCGGTTCCCGGGACGGGGGCAAGAGTTCCGGGAACAGCGGAATCGAGACCAGATACTGGACTTCCTCCATCGTCAGCTCGCACCCCACTGACCAACACGTTCGACGGCTTCAAATCGCGATGAATGATCCCCTTCTGATGAGCGTGCTGGACCGCCAGACAAATCGAGATGAACAGCGCCAGCCGCTGCCGGAGATTCAGCCGGTGCTCGCGGCAGAAAGACG
This sequence comes from Planctomycetaceae bacterium, assembly GCA_007124535.1. Classification (GTDB taxonomy): domain Bacteria; phylum Planctomycetota; class Planctomycetia; order Pirellulales; family Pirellulaceae; genus SLMF01. The sequence continues at coordinate 4,978 of SLEY01000235.1, read as the reverse complement.
TCAGCGGAACCCCGGCGACCAATTCCATCACAAAATAAGGCTGCCCCGCCGCGGTCGTCCCGGCATCGAAGACACGCGCGATCTGCGGATGGTCCATCATCGCCAGGGCCTGCCGCTCGGCCTGGAAACGAGCGATCACTTCCGACGAATCCATCCCGGGTTTGATCAGCTTCAAAGCCACCCGCCGCCGCACCGGATGCTGCTGTTCGGCGACATAAACCTGCCCGAATCCCCCTTCGCCGATCGGTTCCACCAAGCGATAATGGCCGATGACCCCCCCAATGCGTTGGGAGTCAGCTCGCCCGCTGCGCGAAGGAGTGTGGTTCAAATCGAGAATCTCTGCCGCCAATCCCAGCTGGCGGCTTAAACGAACGCGGGGGTCGGAATCCAAACCGGCAAAACACTGCGGCCGTTGATGTGCCACCAACAAACCGTCCACCGCCTGCCGCAACGTCGGGTTGTCAGCACACGCGGCCGCCAAATACGCCTGCCGCTCCGGATCCGTCGCACAATCCAGAGCTGCCAAGAACACTTCTTTTTGCGTGGCGCCCTTCATGGCCGCTCCATTTCGCGCTGCAACCACGCCCGCGCAAAAGCCCAGTGCCGTTTGACGGTTCGACTGGAAAGGCCCAGGGCGGACGCAGTCTGGGCAACCGTCAAACCCCCAAAATACCGCAGCATGACCAGCCGGAAAGACTGCGGATCCTCACTTTCCAGCCGCTCGAGAGCCTCGTCGAGTGCCAAGAGTTCGTCCAAGGCCGAACTCGGCCGATCGGCTAATTCATGGGGAAGCTCCACTCTCTTCCGGCCGCCGCCCCGTTTCCGACTGGCCTTGCGCCGAGCCGCTTCGATCAAGATCCGCCGCATCGCTTCAGCCGCCGCCGCATAAAAGTGGCCTCGATTCTCCCAACCCCCTGCATCCCCACCTCGGACCAGACGCAGGTACGCTTCATGTACCAGGTCCGTGGGATGCAGCGTATGCCCCGCCGCTTCCTGCGCCATTTTTCGCGCTGCCAGACGTCGCAGCTCTTCATAGACCAACGGCAACAACTCCTCCGCTGCCCAAGGATCGCCGCTTTCGATCGCCTTCAGCAACTGCGTGACGTCGCCGGAATCCGACCTGCTCAGGGTATTGGTTTTTCCCATCACTCGCCCTGACGATTCATTCGCACCTTCGATTCGGGGTCTCTTCGGAAAAATCCGTACGTATCGCAGGAACGGCCCTGGAATGACTCGGAAACCGTGGGTTCTCGCGGGCCGAACGCGCGAGCATCTCCGCGCAACCTGTCCCCTACTTCAACCCACGCGGGGGCGGGAAGTTTCGTCCTGACATGGATTGGGGGGTAAGTGGTAGGAGTGCCCATTCCAGCTGAAACGGGGATCAGCTTTCCGGCGATGAGGTAGCCGGTCAGGCACCGCAGCCGGAAAACTGGTCCAGTTCCGAGCCGCCATCAACGAACACGATGGCCAGCCATCCAGCCATTCAGCGCCAACCAGCGCCACTTTACGAAAATTTGAAGAAAAGTTTGCGGGTCAAAAACCAGGGCGAACCTGATTTTTCATGATCTAACCCAGCTCAGACGATGACTGCATCGGGAGTAACCATCATTTTCTTGTGGAGGGCCAAAGCGGCTTTTCTTTCACTTCGACTTTTTTTGAACAGAAGTTCACCATGACTGCCAAGCTAATATCCATCGCCAATTTGGTGGACAAACTGGGTGTGAGTCGTCGCACTCTCCATCCCCTGAAATCGGCGGGCGAGTGCCTTGCCCCGTGTTGGTCGGGTCATACCCTCGATGGAGGGGGGGGTGAAATCGACGCCTGGGTGGATGCGGGGTGTCCCGCACGACACGTGTGGGAGACACGCATTAGGCGAGGGCCACACAAGACGCGCGGCCACTAATCATTTTTCTTGAAGAAATGGAGGATAACATGGAAACATCGCGTGATGACCAATTGTTTCATATGGGCAATTCTGTGTCAGTAGGCGACGACGAGTTGGAGCAAACGATAACGCCGTGTCCGCAACAACCTGGTGCCGAACTGATGGCCTATCATGATGCAAACGTGCCCAGTCGAGTGAACGCACTCAGGCCGCCGCTTCTTCCTGGTCTGCCGTCCCAAATAGCTCTTGAAATCGAAACCCGATCCGCGTTCATCGAGCCAACATCCCATCGCTCCTCGCTTGAAAGTTGGCGGGCGAGTCGTCCGACGCGATCCCAATACAGGAAACCGAAGTCATATCGCAGCTCGAAGATGTATCGATGTGCGACACCGGTCGAAAGCGAAACTGCATACTGGTCGCTCATGCGAGATCACTTTGGCGCAAGAAACAGTGGGAAAAACGCCCCCGGCGTATTCGACGCTCACGGAGCCGTGGGTTGGCATAGAACCAATACTACGGTGCCGATATCGTCTTCGTCAACCCGCAGGAAATAATCTACCCGTAGCAATGTGGCCGGTCTCTGACCGCGACGTGGGCGGTCTCTGACCGAGCCACTCGGCCGACCGAAGGTCTCCCCTATCGCGGGAGACCCTCGGTCCGCGGTTTCGGCGGGGTCGGAGACCCTCGCCGAGCGCGTCCACGAGCAGATGCAACAAAGCGCTACCGAGACAACGATCTACGTACATCGCAACCGGTGCCCCATCGGAGGGAGGGCGTTTGCCCGAACGGTGTTCTGAAGTAGAATACGGCAAGTTCGTCGCCCACAATTCGACGGCCGACCCCTCGAAGATGCGCTTCCAGGTGTACACATCCGATGGCCCTGCCCACCGTAGACAAACAAGCGATCCTTCGCCAGATTCGCGAAGCCGGCGTGATCGGAGCCGGCGGGGCCGGGTTCCCGACCTATAAAAAGTTGGAAACGCAGGTCGAGTTCTTGATTGCCAATGGTGCCGAGTGCGAACCGTTGCTGCAAAAGGATCGAGAAACGTTGCGGCAGGATCGCGCGGCTTTTCTCCGCGGTCTGGAGATCGCTCAACAAATCACCGGTGCTTTGCGGGTGACGGTCGCTGTCAAGGAGAAGAACCAGGATCTGGTGGAAAGCTACCGCCCCGATTTTCAGTCCCGCGGCTACCACCCGTTGATCTACCGCGACGTGTATCCGGCGGGTGACGAGTACGTGTTGGTTTACGAGGTCACGGGCCGGCTGATCCCCCCGGGCGGGATTCCCTTACAGGTCGGGTGTGTCACCAGCAATGTGGAGACGATCGCGAATTTGGCGCGGGCCGTGGACGGCCAACCTGTCGTGGACAAGTGTTTGACGATCTGCGGCGCCGTCCAGCGGCCTTTGACCACCCTCGTTCCCGTGGGAACTTCCTTGGCCGATTGTCTGGAACGGGCCGGCGGTTGCACCGTGGACGATCCGCTCCTGTTGACCGGCGGCTTGATGATGGGTGGCGTGACCACCGAATTCAGCGATCCGGTGACCAAGACCATGGGTGGTTTGATCGCCTTGCCACGCGAGCATTATCTGGCCCAGCGCAAGAGTCAGTCGCGGGAGACCTATACCCGCATCGGGCACGGCCAATGCGACCAGTGTGCATTGTGCACCGAACTCTGCCCGCGTTATATCATGGGCTACCCGATCGAGCCGCACAAAGTGATGCGGACGCTGCTGATGACGGGCCAGGCCCGGCAGCGGGGCAGTGTCTGGGCGCAGTACTGCTGCGAGTGCAACGTATGTTCGTATATTGCTTGTCCCGAGCAGTTGGACCCCAAGAACATTTGTGTGGACGCCAAACGGATCTTGCGGCAGAACGGTTTGGGGCGGACCGAATCGGAATTGGCGATGCTGTTGGGGGAACCCCATCCGGCTCGCCGCGGGCGGGAGATCCCGATCGCCACCTTGATGACTCGTCTGGGGCTGCGTCCGTATGCTCAGCCGATGGACTTCGCCTCGGGCAACGGGTGGTGGCCGAAACGGGTAACGATTCCCCTGGATTCGCACGTGGGCGTCCCGGCGGTTCCGCGGGTCCGCCGCGGCGACCGCGTACGACGGGGGGACCTGATCGCGACGGTCGAACCCGACCAACTGGGGTGTCCCGCGCATGCCAGTATCGACGGGCGGGTCACCGCGGTCGCTCCCAACCACATTCAGATCACGGCGTGAGGACCCCGCAGCCGCTTTCCCACCACCCGAGGCTACAACAACGGCACCGCGATGAACAACGGCAACGCAATCGGCATCGTCGAAACCTCCAGCATCGCCCGGGGTTTCGAGATTGCCGACACGATCTTGAAGACGGCGGATGTGAAGATCATCGTCAATCGCACGATTTGCCCCGGCAAGTACATGGTGCTGATCGGTGGCGAGGTCGATGCGGTTCAGGCCAGCATCGAATCGGGGATTCGGGCGGGGGCCCACACGGTGGTCGACCATTTCGTCATTCCGAACGTCCATCCGGCCGTCTTTCCGGCCGTCAGCGGCGTCTCCACCTTGCCCGAAATTCATTCGTTGGGGGTGATCGAGGCGTTCAGTGTGGCGGCCGTGATCGAAGCGGCGGATGCGGCCGTCAAGGCGACGCCGGTCCAGCTGGTCACAATTCATCTGGCGATGGCGATCGGCGGCAAAGGCTGGGTCTCGTTCACCGGGGATGTCGCTTCGGTGGCCGAGGCGGTGGCGATCGGCGCGCGGGCGGTCGAGCGGAAGGGGTTGCTGGTGGACAAGGTGGTGATCCCGCATCCGCGGCCGGAGATCGTCCGAGAATTCCTGTAAAATTGCAGTTCGTGCCGCAGGCGCCGCGCCCGCAATCGGGCCGGCGCCCGAATGAGAAAGGATCGTGACCATGATTCGCATTTTCCAGGGGACGCTGATTGCTCTCGGGCTGGTTGCCGTGTCGGCATGTCAGCCGGGGATGACGAACGATAGGCCCTCGCCGGAGGACGGAGGCGTCTCCTCACCCGCCGGGAGCCCGACCGGGGATACGGAGGATCCCGCGGATTCGCCTGCGGATTCGCCTGCGGATTCGCCTGCGG
>SLEY01000217.1 GCA_007124535.1 Planctomycetaceae bacterium | reverse complement strand
TCTTCAATCTCCGCCGTTTCACGCCTGGCCGGTTCGACGAGCCATCGGGTGGCGGCGGGCAGCTTGCATACTGGTTTGAGGAGTCTTTCCTTGCTTACCTGCGGGAGCCGGATCTTGTCCGTGTTCGAAGGCTCGACTTGATATCCGACGCGAGCAGCCGCAACCCATTTGGCCAGGATATTCTCAGGCAACTCGAGACCTCGCCAGGAACCGCGTGGTTGGCCAAGTCGTGGCGGCACTACATGCACTGGTTTGCCGATGTTGATAGACGCCTTCGTAGCGGAGACGTTGGCGCCAACGATCTTCTAACCGCTGCAGAACGATCGTGGGAATCGGCCGAGGACCAGGGACTCCTTATGGAGGAGCAAAGGAACGACGGCCGGTGGGTTCGCCCCTGGCGAATCGCTCTACGCTCTTACCTGGGTGAATTCTGAAACCACGCGGGCGAGCAAACATCGGCAGAGACGGCAAACGGAAAAAGCATACATTTGCGGAACCTCGGCCCCGCGGACAAGGTAAGGTAACGCGATGCTGCAATGTGTAACATTCGCCTTCCCGAGGCTCTCAGTTCCAAGTAGTTTTTCACAGGGCGTTAGACGACTTGGTCACCCGCTCTTCGGTGGCGAAACACCCCCTTGGGAGTGCATGTCCATTGTTTTCTGCCGATGTTTGCACCCGGCTCGGGCTCGAGCGGAGATCGGCTTGGCAACGTGACCGCCGGACGCGTGCGGCGGCCATCATCTTCTCGGTTCCGCTGGGTTGCCAAACTTGGCTCCACCGACGCAAGCTCGACGGGCTACTCGGAGAACGGTCACCAAACGGAAAAAAACGGGCCTGGGAACAAGCATGGAACAATGCCGGAGTGACCCCAAGAGGTGGCTGCCAACTGAGGTCCGCTATCCGGGGACGAGGTACGTAGTTCTCGTGAGGCGATTGGACCGGCAACACTACGGTAACTTCTCCATTGAAAAGCTGGCGGTTCGCGTTTGTCCGGTCCCCGTTTGCTCCGATGAGAAGCTGGGGGTTCCCGTTTGTCCCAAAAGACGGGGCACCAGTGAGGTTCCATCTCTGGCGACAATAGACGAAGTTAATGTGAGGGAACTGGAACTACCATAAATACGGGGTCGGCCAGGTCAAAGGCCAGTACTCCCGGTTGGCTTCCCCGGGACCGTGGGGGCGCTCCTCCGCAGTCTCGCGAGGCAGCGCATCCCACCACCGTTCATAACCCGTTGGTAAAATGCCCCGAATACGGTATATTAGCGGCACGAAGACCGTTCCATTCTTTCGTACCCGATTCCTTCGATGAACGCACGTTCCTGGCCCAACCACTTTCTGGGCGCATTCTCGCTGGCGGGGGAGCAGCGCGAGCGGGTGAGAGCGATCGCCGAAGCCGTCGAGGGGCGACTGGGCTACGGAACCGTGTTCTTCGACGAATGGTTCGAACACTGCCTGGGTGGCGATGATGCGGACCTGAAGCTCCAGAATATATACAATCGGCAGTGCTCGCTGGCGGTCTGGTGCGTCTCGAAGGAGTATGGCGGCAAACCGTGGACCCGGGCCGAACATGCGGCCATCCGGGCGCGGGTGATGAAGGCCCGGGCAGCGAGCGACCAACGCGAGCGAAACCGCGTATTGCCCATCCGCGTCGGCGACGGCAACGTGGAAGGGCTGCTGTTCAATACGATCGCACCCGACGTGCGTACCCGTAGCGTGGACCAGGCGGCCGAATTGATCGTCGAACGATTCTACCTGGTCGAACCCGCACACAGGCCCGCTCGGGCCGCCGCGCCAGTCGGACCGCATTGGCCCGCTGCGCCGCCGTCGCTTTCCTGGCCGATGGCGGACCACAGTGGGGCGTGCGAGGCGTTCGCCGATCTGCTGACCGCCGCGGCGCGGCGCCGCTACTTGCCGATCCGGGGCGAAACCGAGACCGGCAAGAGCCACATAACGCGGCAGATGCTGGCCAACGCCTTGGCCATGCCGGACATCGCTTGCGGGCGGTTCGACTTCAAGGGCACCACGGGCGTGGACATCGAAGTCACGGCGTTCGTCCAGGAATTGGGGATCCCCCTGCCCGCGCCGGCCCCGCGAATGGACGTCCGGCTGGGGCAGATTCTCCACGAGTTGAAGCAGCGAGCCCATCCGACGCTGTTGATCTTCGACACGTTCGAGATGGCGGGCGAAACGGCAGATTGGATCGACAAGCAACTGCTGCCCACGCTGATCCGGGCCGACTGGATGCGCGTGGTGATCGCGGGTCAGAAGGTGCCGGACTCCGCCGGGGCCGTGTGGATACGGGTCGCCCGGCCCACGCTGCAATTGGTCCCGCCGCCGACCGAAGAATGGTTCCGCTACGGGCGTCAACATCGTAGCGGCCTGACCCGGGACGAAGTCGAGACCGCCTGTCGGCTGGCTTCCCACAAAGCCAGCCTGCTCGCTCAACTCCTTGGCCCGGCGTAGCGTTATGGACATCCGCGAACAACTGCGACTGCTGCAAACCGCCGAAGGCGATCCGGCGCGGTTGGCGTTGGCCACCGTCGATCTGGCCTTTCCCACCCTGTCGGACGGGGAACGAACGGAATTGAAAACAGCGCTCGAAGCGGCCTCGCTCCCCCACTGGTGCGACGCCGACCTCCTCGCCGCGCTGCTGGAGGTTCCGGTCCCGGCCAGTCGCGAGCGGTTGTCGCGGTTGCGGCGATTGAAGGTCCTCGAACCGTTCCCGGCGCGCGGCGAGCAGGCGGTGAACGTCCACGAAGCCGCCCGATTGGACTTGCGCCGCTGGCTGATCGCCCACCGGCCGGAATCGTTCCGCACATGGAGCCAGCGCGCCGCCGAACACTTCGCCGCCGACCCGTCTCCCGCCGCTCGCATCGAGTGGATCTACCACCGCCTGGGGTACGATCCGGATCGTGCCGCAACCGAACTCGAATGCCTGAACCGCGACTGGTCTGGCAGCGCCCGCCCCGAAGATCGTCAGGCCCTGGCCATCGCCCTGCAGGAACTGTTGGCAGCGAACGCATTGGATGGTCGAGCCCGCGTGTGGGCGATGCTGTGCGTTGCTTGGGCCCGTGACACACGTGGCGAAACAGCGCAGCTCGGCGACCAAGCGCGCGCCATCCTCGATCTGGCCGCCGACATACGCGATCGGACGGCGATCGCCGACGCCCAGTGCCTCGTAGGTGATGTCTTGCAGGCGCAAGGCAAGCTGAGCGAGGCCCAGGCAGCGTTTGGGGAGTATCTGGCGATCTCGCGGCGTTTGGTCGAGCAGGACCCAGGCAACGCGAGCTGGCAACGGTCCGTGGGCGTGGCGCACAGCCGAGTCGGCGATGTCGTGCAGGCGCAAGGCAAGCTGTTCGAGGCCCAGGCGGCGTTTGGGGAGGATCTGGCGATCTGTCGGCGTTTGGCCGAGCAGGACCCGAGCAACGCGGGCTGGCAACGGGATCTGGCGGTGGCGCACAGCCGAGTCGGGGCAATACTGCAGGCGCAAGGCAGACTGGGCGAGGCCCAGGCGGCGTTTGGGGAGGATCTGGGGATTTCGCGGCGTTTGGCCGAGCAGGACCCGAGTAACGCGGAGTGGCAACGGGACTTGGCTCTCGGATGCTCGCGGGTTGCAGGACTGCTGAAAGCCTCCGGAAGGTATCAAGATGCCCTGCCGCTGTACGAAGAAGCGGCGCGGATTTTCGTGGATCTGGTCGAGCGTTGTCCGGATTTCGCTGCCTGGAGCGGGGAACGAGACACGGTCCAACGGGAATTGGAGTTATGCCGGGACAATATCCGTAAAACTCCCTGAATCCGTCGGTATTTGCAAAGGGTCGTGAGTGGGGTGTTCAGTTTATGCGTGTTGCTCGATTTGGAAGGTTGTTCGCACACCCGCCCGCTCGACCGCGAAGTATCCCATCAGGTAAAGAACAGGCCCGGAGGCGTAATTCCCGCCCTTCAACCCCCAATCGAAGAGTAACCCTTCGGTGAACTTCAAGGTTTGGGCCCGGACGCTCAGTTGAGGCTTGCACTGTTTGGCTCGGCGCTCGAGTTGGACGCAGTTCGAGCAATGCCACAATACGTGCGATGCATGACCTGGCCATGGGCGGGGCATGCGAGGGACCGGAATAGGGCGATCCGTCTTTGCCTTGCCGAACCCAATGCTTCAAAGTGATCGGTCCCGTGGTTTTGACGATCGGCGGTGGAGGGGAGCATTCGGCCGTGGTTTGGACGGCGAAGATCGTGGGGCGACATGACATGGTCGGTGATGGATGAGATGAGGTTGCCGGTCCTGAGCGTGAAAGTGTTGCAAATGAACACCGTGCACGCTGGCGAGGACGGGGAATTGTTGGTACGCACACTGAATGTTCGTCAGGGAAGTCGTACTCGCACTTTTTCTGAAATCAAGATCACTCGCGCCATTTCCGTCCGCTGATCGCCGTCGATCTGCAGCTCCCGGCAACGGCCGCCCGTCGGGCGGATCACGAGTCTTTGCAACGGAAAGCCCCCTCGGAAGGCCACACTCCTTTCCCTTGGACGACTGGCTTGCACCCAGCGGCGCGCCGTCTTCGCCGGCCTGACGCCCTGGGGCGATCGATACCGCCGTCCCTTCGCGCCCCGGCCCAGCCCTGTCGGGGAACGCAAGTTGGACAACCACCACGGCCCGCCAACACCGGATCGGTTGCTCTTTCCCGCCGCCCGCGTCCCGCTGTCCCCCACGACAGGCGAACGCGGGCAGAGACCGTCATCTTCGCGGTTCCGCTGGCTTGCCAAAGCCGGCTCCCCCCCGAAAGCACGGCGGGCACCACCGACAACGGTTACCGAACGGAACGAACGGGCCTGGAACAAGGGCTGAACACGACCGGAGTGGTCCCAAAAGGCGGTAACAAGTTAGATCAGGTATTCGGGACGACAACCGCCGTTCGTATGCGGTATACGCAACGGCCAACACTACGGGAACTTCTCCGATGAAACGCTGGGGCTCGCCGTTTGGCCACAAACGCTGGGTGTCCCGGTTTGGTGCGCCTCTTAACGGTTGTGTTTACCCCTTTGCGCGGCCTTGTGCCGCGGGACGCAGGTCTGACAACCTCCCGCCAAAAGGCGGGTATATTTCGGTCAGTCATCCGGAGACGACACCCCATACTACGTGGTCCTGCTGGCGAAAGGGTGGTTGTCCCAGTTGCCTGTTGAGAACGCGTCGTACACCAACTGCGGGTTTCACGGAGATAGCCAGTCTTACCTCGATAAGCGGGCGTTTTTTTCCAATTGCAGCTACCGCGCCGCTTGACGGCGTACCTCAACGCTTGAGCTGCGCATGATCCAAAACTGACCGAAATCGACCAACTGTACGCATTTATGTCACTCCATAAGAGAAATCTGTTTTACTACGTTAAGGGGTTGCTCTGGCTCATAGATCATTATACGATCTTCCCATATCCGAAAGGGCTTGGTCCCAAGACGTGGAAAACGCCTGACCGTCACGGATTTTGGGGAGGGCCATTTCGGTAACCCAAGCACCCGGCCGAGACCAGGAGATTCTGGAGCCAGCTGGCGTGGTAGCGGTGTTGATTGAGGCGTTCGGCTGGGCTTCGCCAACCCTGGTTCTTTTGGGCGGTGGCGGGATGCCATGGGCTGAAATTGTAAAGCAGAGGCCATGCGCGGCAATGCTGGTTGCCAGCTTCAAAGGAACCGTGCAGGTGTTGACCATCGTCAAAATACCGGTTCATCGAGCGCATCAGGTATTTTGGTTTGAAACAATCGCGATTATGACGGATTGGACGTTTTTTGTTTTCCAGGACTTTGCAAGCTCCCAAACGTGCATGCGGGATGCTCGTCACACGTCGTTTTGCCTCCCTCGACCAATCGCAATGGAGGTTTCACAATGCTCCTACTCTCGCGCGGTAAAGTTGAACCCCTCGCTTTCCACACGCAGGGGACGACCGTCAAGTTTTCTGGGGGGGTTGGCCGGCCAAGTATAACTTCGAATTTAGTCCCCTCAACCTGTCGATCCATCGCCGCAGCCCTTATTGGGAACGGCGTATGGTTCTGCACTTGTGCTTTTCGGGTAGTATTTTTTCACGGCAGAGCCGGAGTCGCATGTCCGAAGATCATGCCACTCAAACCTTGCCGATGTTGGCCCCTGAAATTCGGGCGCCACACTATTGTCAAATCAGATGAACTTCCAAGAAATGCGTGAAACGCGTGAATCGCGTTGAAACAATTGTATTGATTCAGCGGACTAAGACGTAAGCGGCGGTGTTTGCGCGTATCGAAATCGCGGCCAATACCGCCGCGTTCCAGAGGCATGTTTCTCTCAATATACTGGAGCACCAGAAAGAGGCGATCACTTTTGAAAACTGAATGAATCGCACCGGTTTCGAGAAATATATTTAGTCCATTTTTCCCCAGCGGGCCGCCCTCTGCTGCAAGTGAAATTGTGGCTGGTCCGTAACCACGAAAAATGCGCGATCCTAAACCGCGCTCAACATATCCTTAGGTGGTAGACAAATGGCTGGCTTGGTTGATTTGAAGGTGTCTTTAACCAAGAACGGATACTTCTGAGAGCGATCAAGATAATGGATGGGGTGTGGTTCGAGGTAATCGATGGGATGGGAAGGTTGGTGGGGTGCGTGGTGGGTGTGGGAGGTATTGGCTCAGCATGATGTTGGCTTTCAACTCT
>SLEY01000435.1 GCA_007124535.1 Planctomycetaceae bacterium | reverse complement strand
CGAACTTCCGCAGGTACGTGCCGCCGGGCGGGAACAGGCCCGGACTGTCCGGATCCTCCCGGTCGGGCAGTGGTCGCGGATAGTCGATCTGCCACGGTGTGGCAGGCTGCTCGAATGGCGTGACCCGCACGGTCCGTGTCGAATCGTCCACGGCGATCACCGTCGCCCGCGCACTCTGCAGGCCATCGGCGATCAGGATCTCGTCGCCTGGATGGTAATCCCCACGGAGCGGGCGATTCGCAGGGATGCCGTACTGGGCATGCCCGAAGAAATCCTCGACGGTCACGACCACGCCTTCTTCGTCGGATTCGATCTTCGAAATCCGCCGCGTCTCGCGCTCGCGAACCAGGTTCGGATAGGCTTTGAAGGGATTGTATTGATCTTCGAATCCGGCCAGGTAGGCATCGCGGAACAGGTTCCAGGCGTGGGGGTAGGTCTCGCGGGCTTCGGCCATCAACTGGTAATGCGGCACGCGCCCGCCCGGGCGGGTGCTGGTGGCGAAGCTGGGTTTGGCGAAACCGTTGAAGAATTGCCCCTGCCAGTGGACATCGGGCTCGGCGCGAAGATCGAGCGTGTAATCCAGCCGATGGGTCGCCGGCGCCGGCTCGGTGGTGAACGACCAGACCCCCTCGTCCGCTTCGAGCCTGGCTCCGGCAGCCGAGCGTGCTTCCACGCGCACCGTGTAGTTGGTCTCCGGCTCCAGTTCCTGATCCGAATCGAGGAAGACCAGCAGCGAGCGGCCGAAGCGGCGATGGCGATACGGGGTCAATTGACCGCGGTATCCCGCGGCGAACTCCTGGCCCGGCCGGAGCAGGTCGAAAGCCGCACCGGTCTCCGGCTGTAGAGTAACCGCCACGCTGTCCGCCACGATCCGATCCGTCTCCGCGGTGGACGCGATTTGGAAGTAGAAGCTGGAGCGCAGCGGCACGTGCTCTCCGCCCACTTGCGGCCGCGGGCTGTCGCCCGGCAGGCGGACGAAACGCTGAGCGAAACTCCGCAATTCTAGCGAGATCTCCTGCGCGGTCGGCGGTACCGGTTCCGCAAGCCCCGGTTCCTCCGCCGGTTCGTCCAAATTTGTGAGGCCCACAATGCGCCAGGCATCGCCTTCGTCAGTCAACTCCAAATCCAGCCAAACGGGCGGTTCGGTTCCGGCAAAGTCCAGCCGCAACGGCCCCACGCTTGCCCGATCATCCTGGAAACGCACGGTGGCCTGGTCGGCATCGATTCGCAGTTCGGCCCCCGGGTCGCCGTCCCAAGCCTGCCGCAGGAAATTCCGCAGGCCCGCCCGATCCAGTCCCTGATCGTCGCGATAATCGGGGGAAATCCAGGCCATGACGCCGTCAAGGTCCCCGTCGCCCATCGCCTGCTGAAAACCAGCCACCGTCGCTCGGATCGGTGATTCGTCACCAGGCACTGCGGACACGGCGACCCCGCCTAACAGGAACAGGAAAATACTGGCGGACGGCAACATGGCGGGCCCCTTCGAAAACGCTTCCCAAGGTCATTGGAACACATCGGCTGCCAGCAAACAAGCGGGCCGTGCCGCCTCGGCGACGTGAATCCGGCGGCATACCCCAGGGTTGCCCGCCTCGGGAAAACTCGACTAGAATCACCACGTTGGTTTCCGACATTTTCCCGAAAAGAAAGGATACTCAGGATGTTTGTTTGGCAAAGCTCTCGAACCAAGACTATGATCGCGGCCGTCGCAATCACTTTTTTGATCGGCCTGGGCGTTCGAATTGGCGCGGCAGAGGAAACGGGCCCCATCTTGCGGAAGAACCCCTACGCCGGGGTCGACTGGGAACGCGTCCAGCCGTATTTGGCCAATTTTCACAGCCATACCGTCTATAGTGATGGCCGGGCAGAACCGGAGCAGCTGATCGCCAATTACGCCCAAGCAGGTTATGCGATTCTGACCATTGCGGACCATGACAACGTCTACACGCATCGCGCGGGTGAACGTGATGTCGAACCGACGCACGAGACAACTTGGCCCTGGACCCGCTGGATTGACGAAGAACCCGCACAGGTCTGGTCGCGGAACGGAATGGAAACCTCGGCCCTCTTCCCGGACTTGGGCGAACACGGCATGCTGGCCATCCGCGGAAACGAATTGTCCAGCCACCCGCATATGGTCAGCCTGTTCAATGACTGTGGATTCCCCGATTCCCAGCATTCCGAGACCGAACGTCTGGACTGCGTCCAGGCCAAAGGTGGTCTGGCCTACTGGGCGCATCCCTCGCTGTACGTCCCGCCGCATGGCTGGCAGAACCGCTTCTTTCAGTCCTCCTTCGAACAGGCGATTGATTACTACAGCAAGTATTTGGCCGAGTATGACGCGTTGCTGGGTGTCGAGTTCAATCAGAACGATCTGGATGCCCGGATGCCGGAGCCGGTCCAGGTCTTCGACGCCCTGCTGCAGAGGCTGTACAAGGATCACGATGTGTTCGTGTTCGGCAGCGACGACACCCACGCCACAACCGTCGCCGGCAACGCGACCTTGACAATCGTGTTGGCCGAAGAACTGACAGAACCGGCGATCCGTCACGCGTTGCAGCAAGGGCATACCTTTGTCGGCCAGCGGACCGAGGTCTTTCCGGAATTCCGCGAGATCAGGGTCGATCAGGACGCGATGACCATCTCGGTTGATGTGGCGAATTACGATCGGATCCAGTGGATTCGCAATGGGCAGGAGCATGGGGAGGGAGAAACGATCGACTATTCGGACATGCGAGACACGGTGCTGCGATTCGAAGTGCTCGCCGGTAACCGCCGCTTTTACTCGCAAGCGTTTTACGTGGAATAGAGGATCGCGTGCCGAGGCATCCGGCTTGCTCAGGGTTGCTGCGGGTCGGACGCCCCCTGCAAATGGCGTTGGAGGAATTCAAAGGCGCCGACGCCGTGGATCCGATGACCGCCATCGAAGTATTCGATGGTGGTCCGTTCCGGCTGTTGCAACACCGTGTTGTACAGCCGCCGGACTTTGGCGTACTCGAACGCCGCCCACTCGTCGGACGCCACCCGGTCGTGATGCCCGCGTTCGACCATGAAGGCCCGCGGGGCAATCAGCGCGGACATCTCGGCATAGTTGAAGGTGTGAGCCAGGTTGTACTCGAAGATCTCGTATTCGCGGGTGAACGGATAGCCGGTAAACCGGTCGCTGGGCGCATCGGCGTGCGGCCAGGCCTCGACGCTGGTCACCTTGCGCACCCATTCGTTGTAGTCTCCCGAACAAATCACCGCGGCAAAGCCTTCGAGCAAGGCGCCGACTCGCATGGCGGTCTTGCCGCCGTAGGACAGGCCATAAAACCCGATGCGCTCGGCATCGACGTAAGGCAGGCTGCCCAGCCAGTTGAGAGTGACTTCGTGCTGGGCCGTGATCGCCGAAAAAATCGACAATCCCAGCGGATTGGCCACCCGCTGCAGCTGGCGAAACCGCCGGTCGCCCGGGATTACATTCGGATTGTAAGGTGAGTAGACGACGAACCCCAATTCTGCCAAACGCGTGGCGTAGGCGCTGTAGCCGGCGCTGTCCGGATCGATCGTGGTCGCGGGCGTACTTCCCAAACCGTGCTGGCAGACGACGGCGGGAAGCACCCGATCGCCCGTACCGGCCGGAACGATCAGGTAGCCCCAGGAGATCACGTCCTGATCTTCCCACAAGTCGAAGACGACCAGATGGATCGTCCAGTCGTCCGACTGTTCCAATTGCCGGGTCCGCACGTTGAAGGGCATTCCCGGGACCTCCAAGCGGCCGAGGACCTGCTCGCCCAAGCGAATGCGATGCGGTTGAGTCCATTCGTGCCAGTGGGCGCGGATCTCTTCCGGAGTGTGCTGGCGGGCTTTCGCCTCCAGCGGCTGCCAGAACGTGCGCCCGCGCTCGTTTTCGCTGTCCCGGATCAACCGCTGGGTGTAGCGTTCCAGTTGGCGGACCCGGCGAAGCTGACGGGCCTCGCCATCGATTTCCAGCGCGTCTTCCCCGCGCGGCGGAGCGGGCGGCAGGGGTTCCTCGATTCCCACAGCTTTCAGAAAGAGGGCCAGCGCTTCATCGGACCAGGGTTCCGCTCCGGCAGCGGCGGAGACCACGTGCAACTGGTCCGCCAACTCCGATCCGACCCGTTGGCGAGCGTGCTCGATTTCGGCCAGCACCTGCTCGCGTGCGGGCGTTGCGATCCGGCCGGGGGCCGCCCCGGTGCGGCCGGCCCGCGGCTCGGGCGGCCCGTCGATCGGCGGCGCCTCGCTGGGTTCCACCACCAGCGTTCGGGGCGCGATCAATCCGGCCACCTCCGCATCCCCGAACTGGCTCAGCAGATTCCACACGTTGCGATAGATGGGTTCTTGCCACAGGTCCTCTCGCGGACCGAAATGGCCGCTGACCAGCACTGCCGCGATCCGCGGGTCCAGAGCGGCCGAGTAGAAGGCCAGCAACCCGCCTTCGCCGTAACCCAAAACGCCCACGGGCTCCTCCCCCAGGCTCCGGAACCAGTCGATCGCCGCCAGCACCTGTTGGATTTCGTAGCCGATGATGTGCCGGCCCGCCTGAAACGCCTGCCGATAAATCCATTCCCGATGCGGCTGATTGGTCCAGCGATCCAAACGCTCGCTGCCCGAGGCATGATCCTGGCGGTCGATCAACACCGGCACGATCACTTGACAGCCGGCGGCAGCCAACTGCCGCGCCGGCGCGCCCTCGGCGGAATCGCGGGTCAGCCCCGCCAATTCTTCGGGAAGCTGGTCGGCATCGGGCAGCAGCACCAGCCGGGCACGCGGCTCGATCGGCAGCCCCTCCCGGCGTGGCTCGAGCAGCAGGCCTTCGCCCTGGAGTCCGGCCACCACCGTCCATTGCACACGATAGATCGCCAAAAGGTCGTTTTCCTCCAGCAACGCGGGCTCGGCGGTCGTCCCGAGATAATCCAGCGCCTGGATCGGCAGCCGCGTTTCGACCACGCCCAGGATTTCCGCCAATCGCTGGCGTGACGCGGCGGCCGATTGCAGATCGGGCGCTTCGCACGCCTGCTCGGATGGCCCGGGATCCCGTCGAAGCTGGCGGGCGAGTTCGGTTCGGCGGAGGAAAAACGCGTGCCAGTCGTCCAAAACCCGCTCCGCCAGCGCCCCGACGGACGCATCCTCCGTAAACGCCGCCGTGCCGGGAAGCGAACCCGATCCGGGGCCGCGCGCGCTGCCTTCCGTCGCCTCGCCCACCCCCGCCCAAATCAACGAACCGGCGATACACAGCAAACGGATCATACGCTTGGCGCGAACAGGCTGGCGGAACATGGAGTCTCTCCGAATCGGTGGGGACATGGAATACCTCACGGCTGCCGGGCGATTGCTTCCCTCGATTCCACGAATTCCGCGATCAACTCGATCCCGCTGATCACCGGGGGATGCTCGGCCGCGGCGGCGGGGCGCATCCCGATCGTCAACTGCCCGTCTTCGGGAGTGGCGGAAAACGTCTTCACCAGCCCGCGGAAAGCTCCCCCGGCCTGCTGCACGATGTCCAGCTCGGACAGTACCGTCTCGCCCTGGAGCAGCACCTGGAAGACCCGCTGGTCGGGACCCACCCGGGCGTCGAGTTCCGCGAAATGGAGACGGACCGTATAGGTCGTATCCCGTAATCCCTGGATCGTAATCGGCTCGCTGCCCGCCCGCTGGGAAGCGGCGACCCAATCCAGACTGTCTCCCGCATCCTGGAGCGCGGAGGCGTGCCGGCGGTGCGTTCCCGGTTGGTCATACCAAATCCGACCGGTCCCGGTCCGATCCACACGGCGGCCGGGCGCCCCGAAATTGATGCCGTAGCCCTCCGGGTCCGGCGGAGCACCGTCGTACTTGGTCCACGCTTCAATGCTGGTATCCTCCGGCATCGGGACCAAAGCCAGCGAGGTCTGATTCGCATAGCTGCAGGTGCAGGTCCGGGTGTAGTCGGGGGCGTTCAGCACGCCGTCGGCAGCAATCAGGTTGTTCGCACAGCCGGAACGGAAGCCGGCAAAGAACCCCGTGCCGGAATCGTGCGCCAAATCGTAGTAGGCGGCATAGCCCGAGCGGAACGTGATCAGATGCTGACTGACGTTCTGCGTGTTGCAGCCGTAACGCCGCTGGTAGCTCCACGCCTCGTCCGCATGGTCTCGCAGTTCCGGTTCGCCGGTCAGCAGATTCAGGGCCCGTCCCCGCCCCGTGCTGCCGGCGGGCGCCAGATAGATGGTCTCGCCGCGCAGCGAGATCGGCCCGTGATAGCGTTCCAGCGCCTCGGACCACAGCGGCTCGCCGGTCGCTCCCCGATAGGCCGCGACGCGGTCGTTCGGTTCGTCCGGCAAACGGCTGCGCCCTCCGGTGCCCCCTTGATGCCCGCCTTCCAGCAGCGTATCCCGGGGTTTCGCGTAGGAGAGCCAGGTACCGAAGATGCCCGTATCCCGCTCCCAAATCGTTTCGCCGGTCTGCGGATCGAGGGCCAGCAGGGTGGCGTCATCGACGGTCTTCCCCCGCCGTTGCAGCCGCTGGATGGCGCCGCGGGAAAGACCGTCCACCAGATAGAGACGCCCGCCGCCCGAGGTGATCGCGTTGTGCCGGAAACCGACCCGCGCCCGCCGCGTCCACAAGACGTCTCCCGAATGGCGATCCAGGACCACCAGCTGATTGCTGGACGTGCCGTCCCAAGCGT
>SLEY01000342.1 GCA_007124535.1 Planctomycetaceae bacterium | reverse complement strand
GGCCGTTATGCCCCGCACACGACGCTGGGCGACAACCGGCCGTTGCGCGGGTGGAAAGGTCAATTGTACGAAGGCGGGATCCGCGTCCCGGCCCTGGTCAACTGGCCGGGCATGCTGGAAGCCGGGGGCGTGCTCCGCGTATCGACCGGGGCCCTGGACCTGGCCCCCACCCTGATCCGACTGGCCGGCGGGGACGTCGACAGCCAATGGAATTTGGAAGGCGAAGACCTCTGGCCCGTGCTGACGGACCAAGCCACCGATCTGGGCACTCGCCAGTTCTACTGGAACCATGGCAACCGGCTATGGGCCGTCCGCGACGGGGATTGGAAGCTGATCCTGCACCGCGACGGACGCACGGAATTGTTCCATCTGGCCGAAGATCCCTACGAGCAGGAAGATGTGGCCGACCAGCATCCGGAACGGGTGGAACGTCTCCGGGAAGAAATCGCGCGCCTGCAAGAGGAAATCGGTTGATTCGCCCACATCGTCGCTTCCCTTAAATCCTCGGGAGATTCTCGCTGATGAACCTGCGTTTGATCCTGCTGTGCCTGCTGCTGGCCAGCCCCTTCCACTCTGCGGCAGGCGGAGTGGGAAACCGGCTGGTCTACTTGGACGAGTTTCTGAACCCTTACTATGTAGGCCTCGATACGGCCCGGCTGACCACGCCACAATGGGTCGGTGAACCGGACGTCCGGACCGTGATCGTGCTGTCGATCGATGACCTGCGCGATCCGGAGCATTTCGAACGCTTCCTCCGCCCGGTGCTGGAACGACTGAAACAGATCGACGGCCGGGCCCCGGTCAGCTGCATGGGCAACCGTTTGGACGTCGAGCATCCGCGGTTGCAACAGTGGCTGGCAGAGGGGGTAAGCATTGAACCGCATACCTACGATCACCCTTGCCCGTTGCTGCGGCACGACGATTTTGACCGCGCGAAGACCACGTACGACCGCGGTGTGGACCAGATGTTCGAGATTGCCGGCGCCCGGCCGGTGGCCTTTCGCATGCCCTGTTGCGATTCGATGAACTCGATCAGCCCGCGTTTCTTCGCGGAGATCTTCAACCGAACGACGCCGGAGGGGAATTTCCTGCATTTGGACTCGTCGATCTTCCAGCTGGTCACTCCGGCCGATCCCAGCATCCCGGCGGAGATTTTGGCGGTGGAGGACGGCCGTTCGCGATTCGACAAGTACGTGCCGCGCGATCGCGGGTTTGTCAACTATATCGACAACTATCCATATCCCTACGTCATCGGTCGGCTGGCCTGGGAACTGCCCTCGTCGATCCCGGACGATTGGCAGGGGCATAATCTGCAAGGCCCGCACCATGCGGACACCGTGGCGGACATGAAGGCGGCCATCGACGCGACGGTGGTCAAAGAAGGGATCTACGTTCTGACGTTCCATGCCGGCGCGTGGATCCGCAACGATCAGGTGATCGAGTTGATCGATCATGCCGTCGAGCGGCACGGAGCGGCGGTGAAGTTTTTGAACTTTCACGAGGTCCATGAACGGCTGGTGCAGAACTTGCTGGGCGGCCAGACGTTGCGGGCCGCTTGCGGCGGCGATCATGGCGTTCGGATCCTGGACCTGAATCACAACGGTTTCATGGACGTGGTGATCGGCAATGCCGAAGTACAAAAAACCCGCCGCTGGTCGCCGGACGAGCCGCGTTGGCGGACCGGTGATTTCCCGGTCCCGCTGGTGACGCTCGACGCCGGGGGGCCGCCTCGGGAGACGGGCGTGCGTTTCGGCGTGCTCCAAGCGAACGGCCATGCCAGTCTGTTGATTCGCAACGAAGCGGTCGCCGGGCTATGGCATTACGACGGTCAGCAGTGGAACGAAGATCCGCAGGGACTCGACGGTCTGGAACGGGACGGGCCGGTGTACACCGCACGCGGCGGAATCGACCAGGGCGTGCGGATGCGGGACCTGAGCGGGGACGGGATCAGCGAACTGATCGTGGGCGGGCCCGAGGGCAGCGCCGTGTTTCGCTGGACCGGCAGCGGCTGGACCCGGTTGCCCTTCACCTTGCCCGACGGCACGGCGATCGTGGATGCCCGGGGCCGCGACGCGGGCCTGCGTTTCGTCGATGTCGACCGGGACGGTCACGCCGACGTGGTGTTCTCCGATGCCCAACGTTATTCGCTGCACCGATTTCGCTCGCTGGAAGAAGGCTGGAGTGACACGATCCTGGCCAGCCCGCGAGCGGAGGGCGACTGCATCCCGATGATCGTCCGTGCGGACGGCACGAACAACGGCGCGTGGTTCTGCGACCGGTTCATGTGGGTCCAGAACGAGTACACGGGCGGGCGGTACACGCCCAGCCAGACGGAGACCCGCGCCTTTGCCACCTGGCTCGGACAGGAGGAAACGCCGGCCCCGCGATAAATGTCATCGTTCCGTCTGGCGGAGTTCTGCCAGCCGAGCGATGACGGCCTCGCCCAAGACCCGGTCGTAGACACGCACGTCCGCCACCGCGCCGTGGAGGTGGGCGACGCCGTCACGCAGTCCGACCACCAGTTCCTCCCCGCTCGGTTGAATCCGGCCTGGCCGGTGGTTCGAGCGGGTCGTGGGTTCGCCGTTCCAATAGAACACGGTCTCGCCCGTCTCGCTGTCATACGTTCCGGCGACATGCACCCACTGTTCGGCCGGGATCTGGCCTTGAGGACTGCCCGCGCTGCGCCAGGAGCCATCTTCTGCCAACACGTCGAAGCGGATGGAATAGGGAGGTTCGGTTTCGTAGACCATCAGCCGATAACGCTGGGGACTTTCTACAATCCCGCTGTTGCCTCGCGCATAGGGCTGCGTTTCGCCGATCCGGACCCAAGCGGCCAGCGTGACGGCGTCGCGGATCGGGTCGCTTGCCCCCAACCTCGCCCGCCCCACGGCCGGGGCCTGCTGGCCGTCACACAGCAACGCCTGGCCCCCGGGCCCGGTGGTGAAACGGGCATGGGTCAAACGGCATTCCACCCCGCGTCCCGACCGGTCGGCCGCGGCCGAGGCCCCATCTTCCAATCCCGCGAAATCCCAATGGGCCCTCAAATGAGCTTCCGCGTCCTCCGGATCCTCCACCAAGAAACGCCGCGCAAAAGCGTGCATTGCCCGGGCCTCGTCGGGCGTCAAACGCGGCAGGATGTGGATCGGCGGCGGTTCCAAGGCCACCGTCTCCGGCGGCGCCCACTCCGGCGCCTCGGGAAGATGGAGCCAGGCCGACGTGGTCTGCAGCGGATAATTGCAGACACAGAGTTCCGAGTACTGCGGCATGCTCAGCACCCCGGACGCGGCCACCAAACTGTTGCTGCATCCGGAACGCATGTTGCGGAGAAAGTGCTGCTCCCCCGTTTCCAGATCGGCATAGCTGACGGTCCAGCCGCGGAGGAACGTCAGGTAGCGATTGGCCACGGCGTAATTGCACCCGCCGCGATCGAACAGACCGCTTTCCAGTTGCTCACCGCTGGCAATTTCGAACATGCGGGCTCGCTGATCGACAAAACGATCGCCCAGGATCACCACGGGCTGGACCAGCGACATGGCTCGGGCCCAGACCGGCTGGCCGCTCCCGCCGTCCAGCAGCGTGGTATGGCCGGCACGTCCCGCCAGCAACCGGCCTGATTCCTTGACGTAGGACAGCCAGTCGTCGGTGCCCCGGACGGTGGTCCAGCCGGACGCGCCATGCTGGCGATAGTCGGCGGTGTACTCGTGCGACCAACGTTCGCGCCCCGTGGACTCGTCCAGCGCCAGGATTCGGGACGAACTCTCCTGCAAATCCTCGCCACGCCGCTGCCACCGGCCGATCGCGAGGGGCGACAGAGAATCGGTCACGTACACGCGGCCATCGCTGGCCGCCAGGGCTTTGATATTGAAACGCTCGGCGGCGCTGCGTCGCCAGCGTTCTTCGCCGGTGGTGCGGTCCAGACAGATCAGTTCCTCGAAATCCCACAGGCCGTGTTCGATCGCCCGCACCTCTGGGAATTGGGAAGCGGCGATCAAGATCGAATCGGCGGTCACCACGATCCCCGCAGCTCGCGCCGGCTGGTCTTCGCCCGCGGCATACTCGATCCGCCGCTGTTGTTCGCCGCTGGCCGGATCGTAGACCACACACAAACCCCGCCCGGCGGCATAGACCCCGTCGGGCAGCACGGCATGGCGCGTGATGAACCCCGCGTCCTCGCCCTCACCACGGGCCCGCCACAACACGCAGCCGGTGTAGGCATCGTAAGCGACCAGCGTCCGGGTATGCTGTTGCAGGGCAAAGACCCGCCCCTGGACCACCTGCGGCTTGACCCCGATCCCGTAGTCCTTCCGCTTGACGAACCCGTAGTCCGGCCCATCGCCGAACCACAGCGGGGCCAGGGGGGCACGCACCGCGGTGTCCCGCGAGAAGAAGCTGCGGGCCGCGTCGGCCGTCTCGTGCGTCCAGTCGGCCGACCCCTCGGGACCCGCCGGGCGGTTAAGTGTCACACCGCGGGCGTCGCTGGCGATTTCGACACCCGCCAGACCGGCCGCCGCAGCCCGAACCGCAAACTGCCGATTCTGCTCCTCGCTGCCGGTGTAACGCAACCGGCCTCCATAAGGCCGCACGGCATCCCACAAACGTTGCAATTCGGCTTCCTCCGGCACGCCCAACACCTCGCCCCGACACCAGAGCAGCGAAGCCAGATAGTGCGGCAGTCGAAACTGCCAAGGATCACCGCGAAAACGCTCGACCCGCCTGCCATACTGGCCCGCCAGAGCCAGCCGCCGGCGCTCGCGCGCCTGGGGCTCCGCGTCCTCCGCGACCACGATCAAACGAGCCGGCGTTTCCCGGAGGAACCACTCGGTCTCCTCCGCACTCAAACCGCCCAAAGCGATCACAAAACCGCTTGGCGGATCGCCGTCCGCCGCCAACTCCTCGGGCTCCGCCGCGTGGATCACGCGGGGTTCCGGTTCCGGCGGTTGGAAATCGGGACCCACCCCCGCGCCGAAACCCAGCAGCGTCCCGTCCTCCAATGCGGCGAACAACCGGCCGCCGCCCGCAATGACGGACGTCGGACGAGCCTCCACCTCAACCTC
The DNA here is from genome assembly GCA_007124535.1 of Planctomycetaceae bacterium. Lineage (GTDB taxonomy): Bacteria > Planctomycetota > Planctomycetia > Pirellulales > Pirellulaceae > SLMF01. Next base: position 1,616 of record SLEY01000342.1, on the reverse strand, counting down.
CCAAACCACTTCGGCCGCCGGCGTCTCCCCGGTCAACCGCAACGCCACCAGACGCGTACCGGCCCGCCCGTAAAACGTGTCGCCCGCCCGCGCCAACAAACGCGTGTCGCCCGACAGACCCGTCGGCGCCCGGTGCGTCATCCGCGCATCCCAACGAAATACATGCGATACCGCCTGTAACGGACTCTCCCCATGCTCCGCAACGCCGCTCTGGGCCAAATCGTGAATCAGAAACACCCCGTCGACCAGGCTGTAAGCCAGCGAGCCGTCGATGATCGAATTCGCATCGGCACCCCGAAACAACTTGTACGGCTGGCGCGGCGATTCCGTGAGATCCCGCCGCGCCTCGACTTCGTCAGGATCGGCCGTCCCCGCAGCTTGAAAGGTGTTGCCCACCTCGCGAAAATCCGCTTGCGAAAGCACACCCCGCTCGCCGACCAGCAGGTAATCGCCACCGGATACGACCCGCCAATCCCCGCTGCGGTAACCCATCACCCAATGAAACAGCGAACCATCGCCCCGATTCAAACCCAGAGGATGCGATCGGCCGGACGGCACAACCAGCCGCTGCTCCGTGGCCAGCAGATAACCCTGCGGGGAAATGCCCGAATCGTGCCGGACATCGTGGTCGATGCGGACACCCCGGATGTGCCCCAAACCGGAGTGCACCCAACGGGGCTCCCCCGTGCCAACGTCCAGCGCCCAAACAAAGACGCCCATCGTCGGCCAGACACCGCTTCCAAAATACACGGTCTCGTCCCAGACCACCGGGCCACCCCGCACCGGCCAGTGCGAAATCAAACGATGGTTGCCCAACAGCCGCACGTCGGGAGCTTCCTCCAAAAACGCCCGATGCTCCCACAATAACTCGCCACTCTCGAGATCCAGGCAGCGGAAACGGCCGTCATCGGCGCCGAACAGCACCCGGCCCTCATGCAGTACCGGCGCCAGACGGACCGGCGCCTCGGCATAGTAACGCCAGAGTTCCTCGCCCGTCGCCGCCGCATACGCCCGGACGCTGCCGTCGGCCGGACAGGCGACCACCACCACTCCAGCCGCATATACGGGCTGGTGCGAAGCATCAAACTGCTTGCGCGGCTCGTGCGGGAAGGCCACTTCGTATTGCGGTAATTGCCTTCGCCAATGCCGTTCCAATTCCCCGGGCAAAGCATGCGGCGAAAATCCCGAGCGACTCGCGTCATAGCGGTAAGTCGGCCAATCGTCCCCGCTGGCCGTAACCGGCAGTCCCATGCGGAGGCACGCCCCCAGGACCAACCCAATTGTCAGATACCGAACGAACATCGTAGCATTCCCTCCCGTTCCGGTTCGTGCCCGTGTCAACCACCGTCGCGTCATTATCCACTGAGGCTAGCGGATTCACACAACGTTCGCCAGCCTACCTGGAATCGGTAGTCAGCAGATCATTCGAACCGGACCACGCCCTCCTCGCAGATGCGCTGGAGTTCACGCTTTAGCGTGCGGTTGGAGTTCACGCTACGGGGTATCCACTTGACGCAAGTGACCACTACATGTAGTGTCTTAGGGCATGGAAACCTTCCCCTCGCCTGTAGCAGGCATCGATTACCCCCGGAATCTGCAGGAGTTCGACCGCTGGT
>SLEY01000323.1 GCA_007124535.1 Planctomycetaceae bacterium | reverse complement strand
CCGCTGCCCGCGGATGTCCAGGCCCACCGTTTCCGCTTCGCCCAGTTCCAAGACCAGCTCGATGTCGAACAACTCGCCCGCCACGCCTTCCAGATGCTCCGGCGTGTCGCTCAGGGCAAGGTCATCCCAGCGGTGCTCGCGGCCGCGGAGCACCTGCAACTCCTCCACCGGCTCCATGAACAAGCGGATGCCGTCCGGCGTGGTCCGCAGGGTCAGCACGCGGGGCACGGTCATCTGCTGGTTGAAAGGCATGCCCGGATACTGGCCCCGCCGCATCCAGGCGATTTGAATGCGGCGTCCGTCCTCGTCCGGCACGTCGCTGAACGTCTGGGCCGCATAGTCGCTGGCCCCGAAACAGCTGTCCCGCACTTCGCCCTCGGGCTCGAACACCTGGCCGTCGAAATCGCCGATCAGGTACCGCCCCGCCGCCTCCCAGACCACCCAGCGTGTGTTCTCCGGGTCGCCGTCGACCGGCAGTTCGAACAGATCGGGGCATTCGTGACCGTTGGGGATCTCCAGTTCGCTGAGCTTGGTCCAGCGTTTCAGGTCGGGCGAACCGAAAAAAGCGAAGCGCGGCCGCTGCAAGTACAGCACCATGATCCACTGCCGGCTGGGCTCATGCCAGATGACCTTCGGATCGCGATTGCCACCCACGAGGTGCTCCAGCACCGGATTCCCTTCGTAGGTTGTGAAACTGCGTCCGCGGTCGGTCGAATAGGCGATCGACTGGGTGAACGGCTGCCCGCGCGACTGCGGATTCCGCCCGCCCGCCGACGTATAGATCGCGATCAGCGGCGGGTGCTCGCCGGTCTGCCAGCCGGTCGTGTCGTCCCAATCGACCACGCCCGATCCCGAAAATATCGTGCCCAATTCGTCCGGATGGATCTTGTCGGACTGCTGCCGCCAATGGATCATGTCCGTGCTGACGGCATGCCCCCACGTCATATTGCCCCAGCTGGTGCCGTACGGATTGTGCTGGAAGAACAGATGGTATTCCCCATCGTAAACCATCATGCCATTGGGATCGTTCATCCAGCCGCGGGCGGGCGAAAAGTGAAACTGGGGCCGCAAGGGCTCGCGGTAGATGCTCTCCACGTCGGGCCAGGCATCGGCCAGTTGCAGGGCATCCAAAGCGGTGGAGTCGTGCCCCATGCGATCCACCTCCACCCGCATGGTTCGACCCTGGTAGGCGTCCACCTCGGTGTAGGTCCAAAAATCCGGCTCGCCGTCGGCCAACTCGATGTCGAACTCGCGGACCAGGACGCCATCGACGAGAAAGCGCATGAAGCGTTTCGGGGCCCCGTTCTTGACCGGCAGATGCAGGTACGGCCGGTCGATGGCCAACTCGCGCGCCAGGGTGACCAGTTCGGCTTTGCGGTTGCTTTGCACGATGTGATCCACGTTGATGTGGCCCCAGCCGCCGCTGGCCTGATCCACGATCTGCAAAACGGCTTCCCGGCCGGCCAACTCGCGCACGTCCCAAGCGTGCCAATCGAGCGCCTCGCTGCCCCCGGGCTCGGTATTCGGCCCGGTGGCGGTGCGAACGATCCGGCCGTCGACCAGCAGATTCATGCAGGTCTTGCCCTCGAACCCCCCGCCGCCGATCAGGAAATTGAGATAGTCCCGCTGGATCGTAAAATCGGGTGAGGTGAGTGTGCCGGTGGGCCCGTCGCCGCCATGGAAGCTGTTCACCAGCCGCTCGCCCTGGTAGCCCGAGACGCGCATCTGGTTCGGCAACGTCCCCCGCGCCGGGCCGGGCCCGAACGCTTCGCCGGTCACGGTCCAGCCGCTTCCCTCCCAACTCTCCCATTCGAAATCGGCGATCAGGATGTCGGGTTCCTCGGCCGCGGCCAAGGCGGCCGCGAACAGGCATCCGACCCAAGCCCCCACGGTTTTCCGGTACATGATTCGGCTCTCCTGGTGTCAGAGTCATCTCGGTGATTCGCCCGATTATGGCCCGGGGCACGGGCGGGTGTCAAGCTGCAGCCACTCCCGTTGTGTGAGTGATCTGCGGAAAAACGCTGCGGAAAAGTGGGCAAATCGAAGCGTTACCGGAATCACGAAGAGGTCGGTTTTTCGAAGTGCCCCAATACGGAGCGGCGTACCCCCGGGACTTAACCCGCCGGTTTCCGGCGGTTAGAGTACGTTACCGGCCCAAGGGGACAGTCCCCCGTGATCGGTTGCCGATGGGGACCGTGTTCGACCGGCTCCCGAGGGCCATCCGCTACCCACCTTACGAGGAGTTATTGCGATGCGTGCGACAATCTGGCCCTGGTTCCTATTCCTGCTGGTGGCTGCCGCGTACTCCGGAGGAAGCGAGTTTGACACGACCGATGCGGGGCCGGCCGCGCGGGATCCCCGGAATCATCGGCTCGGGCTGCGCATTCCAGATCGGGGCTATTGCGACCAGCCCTATATCGTCGTCACCGGCGACGGGAACTGGCTGTGCACCCTCACCACCGGGACGGGCCGCGAGGGCGATCGGGGCCAGCATGTCGTCTCGACGATCAGCCGCGACCAGGGCCGCTCGTGGTCGCCGCTGGTGGAGATCGAGCCCCCCGACGGCCCCGAAGCCTCTTGGGTCGTGCCGCTGGTCACTCCCTACGGCCGCGTCTACGCGTTCTATCTCTACAACGGCGACGACGTCCGCACGCTGCCCGGCGAAACAGGAACCATCCGCTCCGACACGCACGGCTGGTACTGCTACCGGTTCTCCGATGACCACGGCCACAGCTGGTCCGAAGAACGTTACCGGCTGCCCATGCGGGTGACCGCGGCGGATCGGGGAAATCAATGGGGTGGGCGGGTGCAGACGTTTTGGGGAATCGATAAACCGACCGCCGTTGCCGGACGAGCCCTGTTCGCGTTCACGAAACTGGGCCGCTGGTTCCTGGAAGAAGGCGAGGGGTGGCTCTTTTACAGCGACAACCTGCTGGCCGAACGCGATCCCGCCCGGCTGCGTTGGGAACTGCGGCCGAGTGGTGACCACGGCATCCGGAATCCCGATTTCGGCTCGGTCCAGGAGGAGCACAACCTGGCGCCGCTGGACGAACACGGCCGGTTGTATGTGGTCTACCGCACCACCCGAGGTCATCCGGCACACAGCTATTCGGACGACTGGGGCAAGAGTTGGACCCGGCCCGAAACCATGACCTACACGCCGGGTGGGCGGCCGATCAAGAACCCTCGGGCCTGCCCCAAGTTGTGGAAGTGCGAGAATGGCAAGTACCTGTTGTGGTTCCATCATCACAGCGGCCGGGACTACCGGGACCGCAACCCCGCCTGGATCGCCGGCGGCCAACTCCGCGACGGCCGCCTGCACTGGTCCCAACCGGAGATCCTGCTCTACGATCCCGAGCCCGGCACCCGCATGAGTTATCCGGATCTGATCGAGCAGGACGGGCGTTATTGGGTGACCGAAACGCAGAAGACGGTGGCTCGCGTGCACGAAATCGATCCCACACTGCTGGAAGGGCTCTGGAATCAGGGAACGGATCGGGAGGTCGCCCAGTCCGGGCTGCTGTTGCAAAGCGGCCCGGGCGACGTCCCCCTGACCGCTCCACTCGATCTGCAAGTTTCCGGTGGCGTGACGCTCGACGTTTGGCTGACCCTGGAAGACCTGGAATCCGAGCAGGTGCTGGTCGATACGCGCGACGCGGCGGGCCGAGGGCTGGCCCTGATCACCACCGGCGAGCAGACGGTCCGGCTGGAGTTGTCCGACGGCGCCTACGATTTCGCTTGGGACGCCGATGCGGGAATCCTGCGGCCGGGCGAGCGGCAGCATGTGGTGGCGATCGTCGACGCCGGACCGCGGATCGTCAGCTTCCTTGTCGATGGCCAATTCTGTGACGGGGGGGAACAGCGGCAATTCGGCTGGGGACGCTACACCCAGCCACTGGGCGAACTGGCCGGTCAAGGCACGGTGCGGGTGGCTCCGCCGGTCGACAGCCTGCGTCTGTACAACCGTTACCTGCGCACGTCGGAAGCGGTGGCCAACTACCATGCGGGCCGATAAAATCCGGAAGATGCCAATCGGTCACCGTGCCGAGCGAAGTCGATATTTTGCCTGGGAGGTTTTCCATGATTCGCATGAGCTGGGTTTCGAAGATTTTTGCCGCGGGGATGCTGATCCTGAGTCTCTGCTCGGCGGCGGCGGGTGCTGACGCCCTTGTGGGCCAGACGTTGCCGGCGTGGGAAGAAGGCGGCTTGGATATCCACCATATCAACACCGGCCGCGGCGATGCGACGTTCTTTATCTTTCCGGACGGGACCACGATGCTGTTCGATGCCGGTGATCTGGCCGACACCGCGCGGCCCGAGGGGTACATCCCGCCGCGCCGGCCCGATGGGTCCCGGCCGGCCGGCGAGTGGATCGGGCGGTACCTCCGCGCCCACCACCCGCAGGGTGAGGAAGCGGTGCTCGATTTCGCGGTGATGAGCCATTTTCACGGCGACCACATCAATGCGATCGCGGAGGTCGCCCAATTGGCGCCGATCCGCAAACTCCTCGATCGTGCCGGACCCGGTGACGCTTCGTTTCCCGACAATGCGACAACGCGGCGCTATCGCGAGTTCGTCGAACGGCAAGTGGCGCGGGGAATGGAGCTGCAACGTTTCCAGGCAGGGCGGGACGATCAATTGGTGCTGCGATCCGCCCCCGAACGGTATCGCCAGTTCCAGATCCGCAACCTGGCCGTGAACGGCCAGGTCTGGACCGGCGAGGGGAACGCGACGCGACAAGTCATCACCGACATGGGCAACGAGAACATGCGGAGCGCCGCCTTGGTGTTGCGCTACGGCGACTTCGGCTACTATCTGGGCGCGGATCTGCAGGAGCCGATGGAGCAAGCGATCGCTCCGATCCTCGACCCCGTGGATGTGCACGTGGCCAACCATCACGGCTCTCAGGCACACCCCGACTTCCTCGGCCGGCTTCAGCCGCGGGTTCACATCGTGCATGTCTGGGCGGCCATTCAGCCGCGGCCGCACGTGTTCGAACGGCTGTTCGACCAATCGATCTATCCGGGTCCGCGCGACGTGTTCCTGACCAATGGCCTCTGGCCCGGCCGCGCCGCGCATTTTCTGGAACGCTACGACGAACGCGTGGCCCGACTGATCGATGATTATACGGTCGAAGTCGGGCGGAAGTATGTCGATTACTACATGCCCAAGGTTGCCTCGGACCAGGGACATCTTGTCGTACGCGTCGAGCCGGGCGGCGGACGTTACCGCGTCCTGGTGCTGGACGATCGTGATGAAACCCGAACCGTCCAATCGATCCACGGCCCGTACCCGTCACGCGGGTCCCCACCACGGTAGCATCGGCGAAGGCATTACGGTCCCATTCATGGCGGCCGTCCCGGATTCCGCCTCAACCGACCTGGTGTCGGTCACGCGAGGATGCTGCAAGCCTCAGGGCTGGGGCGGTTGCTGGCGGACCACCGGGTTCCGCAAGATGCCCACCTCCTCCAATTCGACCTCCACCACATCGCCGTGCCGCATCGCACTGGTGGTTCCCGGCGTGCCCGTAAAGATCAGATCGCCCGGATACAAGGTCACGTAGCGGCTCATGAAGCTGGCGACGGCGGCCACGCCGTGGATCATGCCGCTGGTCCGTTCCTGCTGCCTGACCTGCCCGTTAAGCCTCAATTCCAGCAGCAGGTCGTCGTAGTCGACGCCGCGGACGATGAAGGGGCCGCAGGGGCCAAAGGTGTCGGCGCCCTTCGCCCGCCACCACTGCACATCGCGGTGCTCGGGATCATTCTGCCAGAACCGTTCCGTGACGTCGTTGCCGGCGGTGACTCCGAACACATAGTCCAGCGCCCGATCCTCCGGCACGTCGCGCATTTCGCGGCCGATCACGATCACCAATTCGGCTTCGTAGTGGACCTCCTCCGTCGCATCGTGGGGAATCACGATCGGATGGCCGTGCGGCACGAGCGAGCCGATGGTCTTCAGGAACGGCTGAGGGATCCGGAACCGTTCCGGCACTTCGTCGGCATCCATGTGGCTGAGGTAATTGCCCGCCAGCGCGAACACCTGCCGCGGTTCGGTGGGGACCAGCAACTCCACGTCGGCCAGATCGTGCAATTGCTCGGTCGCCTGATGCTGCCCGAACAGGTCGCCCCGGATTTCCCGCACCCGATCGGACTCGACGATCCCGTAAGCCACACGGTCGCCGATGCGGAACCGGGCATAGCGAGTCCCTGCCGTCGGATCGCCCCAAGCGGTCAGCGCGAACATGGCCAGGAGGACGCTAATGCAAGCCATTTGGATTGTCGTTTGCCAGCGCATGATGGATTCTCCCCTGCTTGAAATGTACCGCGAAAACGTGCGAACCCGTCCGCCTACGATCGGACCAGGCAGACTCGAGTGTGCCCGGGCAGCGAACGGTTGTCAAGGCTAGTGCCGAATCATGGCTCCACCGAGCAAGCTCGGTGGGGACCGGGCTCCGGCGCGTGGTGCGCCCGTCCCGGGCAAGAGCATGCGCCGCCTATCAGGTGGTGGCCATGCTGGCATCCTAAACGTCAGCGGGCAGGCGACAGCCGCCACAGCGACATCGAATTCATCGGTCAGACCATGTCCGCCAGTTGCTGTAAGTCAACATGTCGCGTCCAGTCGATCCGTTCAACGGCCCAACTGAAGAAGTGCCGAAGTGAAATCGATTCCGGTCGCAT
>SLEY01000070.1 GCA_007124535.1 Planctomycetaceae bacterium | reverse complement strand
CCTGCCAGGTCTGCAGCCCGACGCGAGCCGCCCTGCTGACCGGCCGCTACCCGCCCCGCACCGGAATCACCGATTTCATCGGGGCGCCGCCCCCGGAGCATGACCGCTATCGGCAGCTGAACTTCCGCCTGCTGCCGGCCCCCTATGATCGGCATTTGCCCAGCGGCACGGTGACCTTTGCCGATGCCTTCCAAGACGCCGGCTACCACACGTTCTTCCTGGGCAAGTGGCACGTGGGCGATCCGCGACAAGGGTTCGGTCCCACCGATCACGGCTTCGACGTGAATATCGCGGGTACCGCCCGCGGGGGACCCTACGGACGCGGCAACTATTTCCACCCCTTCGACAAACCGAACCTGACTTCCGAACCGGGCGACCACCTGACCGATCGGATCGCGGAGGAAGCCGTCGAATTGATCCGTTCCACCGGCGGCGAACCCTTCCTGATGTACCTCTCCTTCTACGATGTCCATACTCCCTTGATGACGAAGCCCGAACTGCGGGAAAAGTACCGGAAGAAGGCGGAGACCGTCCAGCACGACGGGCCCCGCTTCCTGCCCGAACCGCCGCGCCGAAACCGCCAGGTGCAGGACCATGCCGTGTATGCGGGCATGGTCGAAGTCCTGGATGACGCGGTCGGCGCCCTCCTGGCAGCCCTCGACGAACTGGAGATCGCCGACCGGACGATCGTGATGTTCACCAGCGACAACGGGGGGCTCAGTACCAGCGAAGGCCATCCCACGTCGAACTTGCCCCTGCGAGCGGGAAAGGGCTGGATCTACGAAGGCGGCATCCGCGTGCCCGCCATCGTCTCCTGGCCCGGCGTGACCGAACCGGGCTCCGTCTCGAACGTGCCCCTCAGCAGCCAGGATTTCTTTCCCACCATGCTGGAAATGGCCGGACTCCCGCTCCGACCCGAAGATCATTTGGACGGCGTCTCGCTGGCACCCGCTCTCCGCCAGCAAAGCGAAATCGAACGCGATGCCCTGTTCTGGCACTACCCCCATTACGGCAATCAGGGCGGATCGCCCAGCAGCGCCGTCCGTCAAGGCGATTGGAAGCTGATCGAATTCTTCGAAGATCAACGGCTGGAACTGTATCACCTGGCCAAAGATCTGGGCGAACAACGGAACCTGGTCGACCAGCATCCCGAACGCGCCCAAGCGATGCACCAACGGCTGAAAGCTTGGCGCGAGGAAGTGGGCGCTCGGTACCCGACCATCAACCCCGACTACGATGCAGAAACCGGACGCCGCGATCGCCAGATGTAGCTCAGGCCAGCGAACCCGCAGCCATCTCGCCCAACGCCCGGACCGCCGTATCGATGTCGTCCCGCGTGTTGAAAGCACCCAGACTCAAACGGAGCGTCCCGCCGTGGACGGCGGTCCCCAGAGCCTGATGCAGTAGCGGCGCACACTGGAAACCGGCCCGGACTTGCGCCCCGCACGTGCTGTCCAGCAACGTGGCCAAGTCCTGGGGCTCCCAGCCGTCCATCCGCAAACTGACTACCCCCACGCGATGGTCGGCGCCGGGGTGCCCGTAGATGGTCACCCCGGAAATCGCACGCAGACCCTCCAGAAGACGGCCGACCAGTTCCGTCTCCTGCCGTTCCAGTTGCTCCAGGCCCCGTTCGGCCAGCCAACTCAAACCGGCCTCCAAACCCAGGAGCCCCGCCACATTGTGGCTGCCCGATTCGTAACAATCGGGCAGCGTCTCCGGTTGCCTGTCCCGTTCGCTTCGCGTCCCCGTGCCACCCTGGCGAACCGGGCGCAGCTCCCGCTCGATTCCCGGACCGAGGTACAGAAACCCGACGCCAGGGGGAGCGAGAAGGCCCTTATGCGCCGGGGCGGCCAGCAGGTCGGCGCCCAGTTCGCCGACATCCAGTGGCCGGTGACCGATCGTCTGGGCCGCATCCACCAGCAACCGTACCCGGGATTGCCGAGCGATCTGCCCGATCGCCTCGATCGGCTGCAGGGTTCCAGTAACATTCGAGGCATGCAGCAGGGCGATCAAACGGGTCGCCGGGCGGATCGCGCGACGGACATCGTCCGGATCGACCTGACCGTATCCGTCACAGTCGACACGGGTGACCGCGATCTGCCCCGCGTCTTCCAATCGGCGCAAAGGACGCAATACCGAATTGTGCTCGACCACACTGGTCACCACATGGTCGCCCGGACGGAGCAGCCCGTGCAAGGCCAGATTCAGCGAGTCGGTCCCGTTGCAGGTGAACACCACTCGCCGCGGTTCTGCTGCACCGATCAACTCGGCCAATCGCCGCCGCGCCTGCCCGATCCGCCGTTCGACTTCGTTGGCCTCCCAGTACGCGCTCCGCCCGGCCGGTGCCCCCAGCGTGCGCAAAGCCTCATCGACCGCGCGATACACGGTTTCCGGTTTCGGCCAGCTGGTGGCCGCATTGTCCAAATAGATACGTTCCGCCGATGCCATGGAAAAAATTCCTTTCTGTCGAGCCCCTCTTCCGTGCCTAACCGCCGATCTGATACATCGCCTGCTCCGGCGGCAGGAAGGTGGGGGAAGCGATTCCCGCCGCTGGCTTCTTGCAGGCCACACAGGCACGGACCAGCGAGGCCACATCCTGATCGCTGCCACCGCCCCGTAAAATGGCCCGAACATCCCATTCGCCAGCAGCAAACAGGCAGTTCCGTACCTGACCCTCCGCCGTCAGGCGCAGCCGGTTGCACCAGCCGCACGAGGGATGGGTGAATGGATCGATGAAGCCGATCCGACCCCGGCCATCAGCAAATCGATAATCCACGGCGGGCTGGCTGGGATCGGGACGTGGAGCGGGAATCAAGCGGCCGAAATGAGCTTCCAACTGGGCACGAATCTCCTCCCCACGCAGCACCCGATACGATTGCCATCCTCCCTGGCCATCCAAGGGCATGAACTCGATGAACCGCAGTTCCACATCATGACGGCGGGCAAAGGCGGCCAGCGGTATCGCTTGATCTTCCGTCAAGCCGCGAATGGCGACGGCGTTCAAACGGATGGGTTCAAAGCCGTGCCGCTGAGCCGCAAAGATGCCGTCCAGAACCTGCTGCAAACCCTCCCGACGCGAAATCCGACAATAGGACGCCTCGTCCAACGCATCCAGACTGATGTTCACCCGCTGCAACCCCGCACGCTCCAACGCCTCCGCCCAACGGGCCAAGAGCAAACCGTTGGTGGTCAAGCCCAAGTCCTCGATGCCCGGCACCCGGGCGAGCGAAGCGACCAGACGGTCGATCCCCTCCCGAACCAAAGGCTCACCGCCCGTAAGACGAACTCGGCGAACCCCCAGGCCCGCCACCACCCGCACAAACCGCTCAATCTCCTCGAACGTCAACAAATCGCCGCGCGGACGAAACACCACGCCCCGCTCCGGCATGCAATACACACAACGACTGTTGCAGCGATCCGTCACGCTGATCCGCAATCGCGTGTGCCTCCGCCCCCAGTTGTCGATCAGTGGTTCCCCAATCCGCATTTCGATCTCTTCCCCCGGCATCCGCAGGTCACGGCGCTGGCCCGCCCCCCGTTTCCGGATGCACCCACTGGCTGGTCCCATCCGCCCCATGTTCCATCTTCCAGATCGGAACCACCTGTTTCAGGGTATCGATCAACCACTTGCCCGCCTCGAAAGCCGCTTCCCGATGCGCGCTGCTGACCCCAATCGCCACACTCGCTTCACCCAATCCAACACGCCCCATGCGATGAACCAGACAGCAACCGGTCAGCGGCCACCGCCGCCGGGCTTCCGTCTCCAACTCGGCCAGTTTCGCCCGCGCCATCGCTTCGTAGCATTCGTATTCCAGCGATTCCGTCCGGCGATCGCCCGTGAACTCCCGTGTCGTCCCGAGGAACAACACCACCGCCCCCGCTCGATGCGAGTTCACCTCGTTCAAGACAGCCACCGGATCGATCTGGGTTTCCGTAATTTCAATCATGGCCCGATCCAAAACGCATCGCTCGCGGCGATGGGAAACACGTGCTACGCATCTGCCAAGAAATCACGGTCGCACTGCTCGGCGCGGGTCTCTGACCCCGCCGAAACCGCCGACCGAAGGTCTCCACCGATATGGGATACCTTCGGTCGGCCAGGTGGCTCGGTCAGAGACCGGCCACAGCGCGGCGGGAGCCGGGACAGCTGCGACGAACGCGACCGTAAATTCTTGGGAGATACTCAGGGTTTATAGACGGCCAGCCACCGATCCACAAGTTCCCCCCCAATGAAAGCCGTTATTCCGCTCCCCCCCTGCAGCGACTGGCGACACCCATCCAACCCGCGCCAAACTCCCAACAGGCGCCAAACGGCAAACGGGGACACCCATCCGGCAATCCCATGACACCAAAGGATGGCTATCAAACCCCTGGATACGGAGACCGAATCGCGGATCAACCCATGAGAGCGTCGGTGACGACTCACCAAAACCGCAGCAACGTGTGATAGATTTCGATCGGCTGGCGGCCTCACCCTCGTCCGTGGCCGGATCGGTAGGTATGAGGCAGGTCTTTGATTACGGGTTCGTGTCGCCAGCGACTCTGGCGGCGAAACGCGTCTTTTTGGGGAGATTCCATCAAGCTTCGCTCGATTCTCGCGGCCCATGTCTGCCCGTTTTCCGACTGGTCGTAGCCGAGTTTGATCAGATGGTGAACTCGCGGAATGAACAGCGCGTTGAAATCCGTGGCGTTTCCCGAGCGAGCACAGGGCTGGTATGACTGTCGGCCTTTCACGCGATGCCCTATCTTGCATCCAGCGTTTCGACGATGATCGGCGTAATCCAGCAACGTCAAGATCAGACTCAATTCCGTCACGTTGCAGGCGTCGGATTCCGCGTCGACCCCGAAGATGCTGTCCGTGAGCAGATCGCGAATCTGGCTCGGCTTGGGTTGACTGCCCGGCGGAAGATGTGGCCAAAATCCGGGACCGCTGCAAGCCCGGATTGCCGTCGGGCAAGGAAGTTTGGCGAACCGCGGTAGCCAAGTTCGTCGAGCAATTCGGCAACCTGCATGGCGGATACTCATCGCGTGGCGACGGTGTTGAAAGATACGTGGACGAAACAGCCAAAATAGATACAAAAAAACAGTCTTTGTCCAACCGATTGGCAATCGGGTGCAGGACAGGGTTTGCAATGGAATTTTGGGTTTTTTCATTGGGGGGTAAATTATCATGAGAGGCGGGCGGTCCGCGGCGTGCTGGAGGAGCAGGTCCATTCGTGCGAAATGAGTCACTGTCCCCAGTGCGGCCGCGAACTGAAGGACCAACCTCCGCAGAAGAAGACGCTGACCACGGGGCGCGGCGACGTAACGTGGAACCAGCCTGTCAAACACTGCTCGGCTTGCCGATGCGATTTTTTTCCCTCAGGCCCGAGCGTTGGGGATTGAAGTGGAAGCGACCTGTACGCCACGCGTGGGACGTAAGGTGGTGGCGGCGAGGGGCGAGGGGCGAGGAGGCTACCGCCGGGTTCGCGGATTCTTCGGGGACGCGGCTGGTTCAGAGCCAGGCGGAACCGTCCAGAAGACTCCAGACGTAGTGGCCGGTCTGGACGAAGAAGATGCCCACCGCCGTTTTCGAGGGATTCGCGGTAAAAAACAGCATTCGCGGCATGCCGCAAAAGAGCAGAAAGAAACCGTAAACTACGGCGAATATCAGCACCTTCCCGCCCAGTGCCAAGTCCCGGTAAGGCTCGTCGGCTCGGAATGCCACTTCCCAATGGGCCATGGTGATCAGAATCATCAGGTTGATTGCCAACAGTGAGACGGCCTGCATCGCGACGTCGCTCACGCTGTCGGCTGTGCCGAACCGGGTAAGCGGCCAGAGCAGGCTGAAAAACAGGCTCCAGAAGACCGTCCACGGGCTACGGTTCTTGGCCGCAGGATCGTGTTGGCAGGCCGATACGCGGAGCAGATAACCAAATACAGATCGGACGGATCGGACGCGTTAGGCCGACGGTGGCATCATGCCGGCTGGCGGTTCGGTGGCTTCCGGGGCCACCGCCTCCGTTTCCGGCATCGCCGGCGCGTCTGGGGTGGCGGACCGGCTGTTCGTCGCCAGGCGTTTCACCGCGATCAGGGCCCCAATCGCCACCGCCAACAAAAGAACCCCCAATACGGGCCGATAAAAAATCCAGCCGATGGCGATGGTGGTCAACGACAGAGAGAATGCCAGAACACCGGCCACCAATCCGGTTCCCATCCGCATGATATCGCCCAGAAAGGGCAGCACATCGGCCAGCACAGCCAGCGGCTTGAAGACCATCCCGAAACCGACAAACATCAGAAAGAATCCAACAAATCGCAGGATCCAGGTCATCCGCACGTTAGCCGAGACGGCCGCAGCAAACATGGCCTCCGCGCTGTGCATTCCGGATTGCAGGAAGACTAACGTGTCGCCGGCGATCGTCTGATAAGGCACTAAATTACCACCCATCTGACAAGCAATTACACTAACCGTCTGGGGGCGCACCACTTCGAATCGCACCCGCACGTCTCCAATGGTGTCCGTGGCGGGCTCTTGGGTGGCGTACAGCGCGCCATCACGAATCGACAGCTCGCGCGTGCCTACCCGTTCCTGAACCGATTCGGGCAGGGCCTCGAGATCCTCGCCGGTAAACGGGCGATTCTCCGCTTGGCGAATCCTTCCGATCAGACCGTCACTCAGCACAAAGGCGCCCACGGTGACTCGCGAGGCT
>SLEY01000312.1 GCA_007124535.1 Planctomycetaceae bacterium | reverse complement strand
GTGGTGACAAAGGCTTGGGGAAAGCGAACGCCCTCCTCGGCCAAGCGGTCCAGGTGTGGGGTGTGAATGACGTCGTTCCCGGCGGCGCCCAGGGCGTCCCAGCGCTGGTCGTCGGAGACCAACAGGATCACGTTCCTCGGTGGTTCTTCGTGGGCCTGGACGACGTCCCGAACCAAAAGGGTGAATAACGCAAACAAGACAATACGCATCGGTCTTATCCTCTCGATTAGGAAACCCAGCGGTCATGAAACGGTCATCGTACCGGTTTCAGCGAGGATGTCAACGTAACGTGCCCCTGCGGTTGCTTGAGGGGTGTTTGCCTCGCTAGAATCGGGCGCTGAGGAACCAGGCCGCTACCGGGGCGGCCGAACGGCAATTCTGGATCAGGCCCTCGCGGTGCATCGGCAGCGTCAGGGCCGCAGGGAGGTTTTGAAGGATTCCATGCAGACAAAACCATTGGGCAACACCGGTGTGCAACTGACGCGGATCGGGCTGGGAACCTGGGCGATGGGCGGTTCGGACTGGGCCTACAGTTGGGGGCCGCAGGATGATCGGCAGTCGCTGGAAGCGATCCACCGCGCGCTCGATCTGGGAATCAATTGGATCGATACGGCGGCCGTCTACGGTCTGGGGCACGCGGAGGAGGTGGTGGGCCGGGCCCTGCGCGGGATGACGTCCCGGCCGTTGATCGCCACCAAGTGCGAGCGCTGCTGGGACGCGAGCGGCCGCATTCAGCCCTGCCTGAAACGGGAGAGCATTTTGGCCGAGGCGGAAGCCAGCCTGCGGCGGTTGGGCGTGGACGTGATCGATCTGTACCAAATCCACTGGCCCCAACCGGACGAGGATCTCGAGGAGGGCTGGGAGGCGATCGGCGAATTGATCCGCGCGGGCAAAGTCCGATACGCCGGGGTCAGCAATTTCAATCGGGACCAACTGCACCGCGTCCAACAGATACGCCCTGTCGATTCGTTGCAACCACCTTACAGCATGTTGATGCGCGATATCGAAGCCGACGTGCTGCCCTACGCGGCGGAGCACCAGATGGGGGTCGTGGTCTACAGTCCCATGCAAAAGGGGTTGCTGACGGGCAAGGTGACGCGGGAATGGGTGGACCAGCTGCCGGCCGATGATCACCGGCGGGGTGACCCGCAGTTTCAGGAACCGCAATTGGGCGCCAATCTGGCGCTGGTCGAGGGTTTGCAAGCGATCGCCGCACGGCACGGCCGCAGCGCCGGAGAACTGGCGATCGCCTGGGTGCTGCAGCGTCCGGAAGTCACGGCAGCCCTGGCCGGAGCCCGCAAGCCTTCCCAGATCGAGCAGACGGCGAGGGCCGCGGACTGGCAACTGACGGCGGACGAAATGGCGGAAATCGAACAGTTGCTCGAACGCCGGCAGCAGGCGGGCGGCTAACCGCTACGACGGCCGCACCCGCGGTGGGCCCCGCCGTGCGGAGGGGGTCGGGATCAGAGGTAAGGCGTCAGCAAGCGGGCGACGCCGTCGCGGAGCTTGGTGGGCAACGAGCGTCCGTCCAGGTCAGCCAGGGTCACCGGACGGGCAGGGCCGATTTTGCGGCGGATCAACCGCTCCAAGCGATTGGCCAATTCCCAGTCGTAGCATTCCAGGTTGAACTCGAAATTCAACCGCAGGCTGCGGGGATCCCAATTCGACGATCCCAGCAAACTCCAGCGGCCGTCAACCACCATCAGCTTGGAATGGTCGAAGGGGGGGGGCGAGAACCAGACCCGACAGCCCCGTTCCACCACCTGCCATAACTGGGCCGCCGCGGCCCACTGGACCAGTTTCAAATTATTGTTCTCCGGGATCAGGATATCGACCTCCACCCCGCGCAGGGCGGCCACATTCAGCGAAGTTATCAGCCCCATGTCGGGTAGAAAATAGGGGGTGACGATGTGGATCGAACGACGGGCGCAGGCCAAGGCGCCCAACAGCGTCCAGCGGAGTTTTTCGAAGTCCTCGTCGGGACCGTCGCTGATCCCTCGGGCGAATGCGGACCCGGCGGGCCGGATCTCGGGAAACCAGGCCTCGCCTTCCAGCCGTTCCCCTGTGCAAAAGGACCAATCTTCGCAAAAAATATCCTGCAGATGGGCCACCACCGGTCCTTCCACGCGGAAATGCACATCCCGGATGCTGCGGCGGGGGTGGAGGGCCGGATAGTGACCGGCCCGGATGTTCATCCCCCCCGTAAAACCGATCTTGCCGTCCGCCACCAGGATCTTGCGGTGGCTCCGCAGGTTGGCAAACCGAAAGGCCCAGGGAATGCGGCGAGGCAGGAAGCGGGCCGCCGGAACCCGGGCTCGCCGCAAGGGGCCCAGGATCGAAGGCCACGAGTAACTGGCGCCCACCCCATCGACCAGGACCCGCACCTGGACCCCCCGAGCGACTGCGGCAGCCAACGCGTCCACGAACATCTCGCCCGCACGATCGTCATCGAAGATATACGTGGACAAACTGATCGAACGCTCGGCCTGGTTGATCGCCGCCAACATCGACGGATAGGGATGATCTTCCTCGCTGAGCGGCTGCAAACGATTGCCCCCTAAAAGAGGTCTCTGGGTGAGGTCGGCCACCACCCCTGCCAGGGTCTGCAAATGCACTTCGTCTTCAGCCAGGGTGCGACCGAGGATTTCCGTGGCATCGGCGGGAAACGGTTCCGGTGGCCGAGAATCGCCATCCCGCCCCCGCAACGAGCGGGCTCGGCGCTGGACCCGATTGATCCCCAATCCGAGGTAAAGCAAGCTGCCCACCACGGGCACCAGCCAAATCAGGCCCACCCAGGTGATCGCGGCGCGGGCGTCTCGCTTGTACAACACCACGTGGCAGGAAGCGACGCTAGCGATCAACAGGGTCACCAGGGTTGCCAAATGCGGCCACAATTGATAAGCAAGTTCGATCATTGACTTCCTAAACGCACCTTGGAAGGACAGCGGGCGACCGGCAGGGTTCCGCGCGCAGGTTGCGGATCGGATTGGGCCGGTGGACAACCGCCGGGATTCGTCGCATACTGGCGATTCTTTCAGGCAGTGAACCATCATGGAAGGGGGGCTCTGGCAACCCCCCGGGATTTCCGACTCCAGGGCAGAGGAGAACAACATGAGCGCGGAGACCAACCAGCGGGACATGGAGCAGTTGTACGCCCAGCGTTTGAACCGGTACCTGACGGCGATGCGCAATGAAATGCCGGACCGGGTGCCCATTCGGCCGTTGGTGGCCGAAGCGACAGCGGTCCAGGCCGGCTACACCTGCCAGCAAGTGGCTCATGACTACGATTACGCCCTGCGGGCGGCTCGCCAATGCGCGGCCGATTTCGATTGGGATGCGGTGGTCCCGAACATGGTCTTCGTGTGGACCGGGATGACTCAAGCCTTGGGCCTGAAATACTACGGGATCCCCGGAATCGACATCCCTGCCGATATCGGTTTCCAATACCGGGAACCGAGCGAGGAACAGGCCTTCATGAAGGCGGACGAGTACGACCAGTTGATCGACGATCCGACGGGGTACCTGTACAACGTGTGGCTGCCCCGGGTGTCGACGGAGATCGTGGGGCCGGGGCAACCGGCCACTTATCGCAGCAACCTGGCCCTGGTCAAGGGCAGCATGGCGATGATGCAGTATTTCGGGGCGCTCGGTCAGCAGACCCAAATGCTGCGCGAACAATCCGGGACGGTGTCGGCCCTGGCCGGTATCTTCAAGGCGCCATTTGACATCATCGCCGACAAATTGCGCGGCTACATGGGGCTGGTGATGGATATGCACACCCAGCCGGACAAGGTGCTGGCGGCCTGCGAGGCGCTGATCCCGCATCTGACGCATGTGGGGTTGGCCACCGCGGATGTCCACAAGCAACTGCCCATCGGTTTCTGGATGCACCGGGGATGTGTGCCGTTTGTGAATCGGGAACAGTTTCATTCGCACTACTGGCCGACCTTGAAACCGATCGTCGAGGAATTCTGGGCGCACGGGCACCAGACCCTGTTTTACGCCGAGGGCAACTGGAATGCTCATTTGGAAACGTTTACGGAGTTGCCGGATCGCAGCATTATTTACCATGTGGATCAGGATGACATTTTCGACGTCCATCGCAAGCTGGGCCACAAATTCTGTTTGAGCGGCGGGATCCCCAACCGGTTGTTAAGTTTTGGCCGGCCGGCCGAAGTGCGGGAGTGCGTCCGCCGGGTGATCGAGGGGGTGGCGGGCGACGGCGGTTACATCCTGGACGCGGGTGCCATCATGCAGAATGATACGCAGGTGGAGAATCTGCGGGCGATGACCGACGCAGGTCGCGAGTTCGGGGGGTACGGTAGCGCACCGAGTGATGAGCCCGTTGCCGGGGCGGCGCCCGAATCGCCGCTCCCCCCCGGTTTCGGATTAGCCGATCGTCCCCAACCGGTGCCGCGGCCGGGCCTCTGCGTGCCTTGGGAAGACAAGGTTCGCGAGTTTTCGGAGTTGTCCGGTGATGTCGAGTTGTCGCAGCGGGTGTGGGAGCAGGTCGAGGGGCTTGGTCACACATTCATCTGGATGTGTTTGCTGGCCTTTTGAGGGGACTCTCCCCATGAACACACCGCGACAGACCGTGTCGTACCTGATCCGCCGATTCCGCCAGGCCGGTCTGGTTCCCGACAAGCGCCGGGGCCAGAATTTCCTGGTGGACTTGAATTTGGTGGAATTGCTGGCCGAATCGGCGCAGATCGACGCGCGCGACGTGGTTCTGGAGGTCGGCACGGGGACCGGGTCGTTGACGGCGTTGCTGGCCCAGCGGGCGGCGGCCGTGGTGACCGTCGAAGTCGATCCGCATCTGCACCAATTGGCGGCCGAGACGCTGATCGACCTGCCGCACGTGGTGATGCTGCAGCAGGACGCGTTGCAGAGCAAGAACCGCTTGCACCCTCGGTTGCTGGAGGCGCTCCGGCAGCAACTGGCCGCATTCCCCGGAAGCGATTGGAAACTGGTGGCCAATCTGCCCTACAGCATCGCGACTCCGGTGATCGCGAACCTGTTGGGGGTCCGGCCGGGACTCCGTTCCATGACGGTGACGATTCAACGCGAGTTGGCGGAGCGGATCGTGGCGGCGCCCCGGACCAAGGACTACAGTGCTTTGAGCGTGTGGATTCAGAGCCAATGTGAGGTGCGTTGGTTGCGGAGTTTGCCGCCGTCGGTGTTCTGGCCGCGGCCCCAAGTTTCGTCGGCGATCCTGCAATTGGCGCCGTGCGAGAGGAAAAGGGCGCGGATCGCGGACCCCGAGTTTTTCAGAAGATTTGTCCAAGCCATGTTTTTCCACCGGCGCAAGCTCCTGCGGCGGGAACTGCTGTCCGCCTTTAAGCACCGGCTGGACAAACCGGCGGTGGATCAGATTCTTCGCAGCCAGGGGCTTGACGAAACGGCTCGCGCGGAAGAACTTGACCTGGAAGCGTGGCTGAGCCTGCATGACGCAGTTCGCCAGCGGGTGGGTCGCATCACCTGAGGAGGGGTTTCGTGAAAACGCGTTTTATCGAAATGACCGGAAAGCAATTGGCTCAAGTGGTCAACGAGGGCGAATTGAATGCGCACGATCTGGCCGCCGCGGGCGTCCATCCCGAAACCGTGGTTCGCGTAAACGAACATGGCGATATCGAAGTCCGCCGCCGCGACGCCTGGGATGTCATCGGCGGCCTGTTGGGCGAATACAACGAGCGGATCAAGAATGTCACCGGATTGGATTGGGCTTAGCCCGACCCTGCCACAAATCACAGTGAGAAATCAACACGATGCACGCATACGAAGTCGAGCAGTTGGCTCAGCGTCTGCTGAGCGGAAATCTGGAATTGAACGCCTTTGTCAAGATGATGACCCATCCCGCCGCCGCGGCGTTTGACGAGGTGACTTTGGATCTGGACCGCAATCGCCGCTGCGGCTTCCCCGAAGTCATTTACGGCGAAGGCAAGAGTCCGGAAACGCTCGAACGGATCGTCCAGCGGCTGCAGCAGGAGGGGTTGCCCGTGCTGGCCACCCGTGTCAGCCCGGACAAGGCAGAGCGGTTGGGAAGGACGTTTCCAGCAGCCCGCTACAACGCGATGGCTCAGACATTCCGGATGGCCGCTCCCGCAACCGCCGACCCCGCGGACCCAAGCGAACCACCAGGACGAGTTGCCCTGATTACGGCCGGCTCCAGCGACTTGCCGGTTGCCGAAGAAGCTCGCGAGACCCTGGACTGGATGGGAATCGACGTGGTCACCATCCACGATGTGGGGGTGGCGGGGCCGCATCGGTTGCCCGCCCAATTGCCTAAGTTCCGCGATGTGGATGCCGTGGTCGTCGTCGCCGGCATGGAAGGGGCGCTGCCGAGCGTGGTGGGCGGTTATGTCGACTGCCCGGTCGTCGCCGTGCCAACCAGTGTTGGCTATGGTGCCGCTTTTGGCGGAGTCGCCGCCCTGCTGGGCATGCTGAACAGCTGTGCCTCGAACGTCACGGTCGTGAATATCGATGCCGGTTTCAAAGGCGGTTACGTGGCCGGAATGATCGCTACCGGTCACCACCGATTGAAAACGCGCCCGGCCCTGCGAGGAGGAGAATCGTGAACATCCTCGGCTATGCCCTGATCGCCGTGGCCATCATTTGGTTTCTGTACAAAATGTATGTCTCGTACACATCGGCCGGCGGGACCGATTTTGCCATGCCCGTGTATGATGCCGCACT
>SLEY01000658.1 GCA_007124535.1 Planctomycetaceae bacterium | reverse complement strand
ACCGGAGACGTAAGCAACGCCCAGGTAAACGACGGCGACAATTGCGGACAAGAGATTGCCCATCATTTGGTTCGTCCGCTGGTAATATGTGTAGTTGGTCTCATCGTCCTCCTCCGGTCTGATACGGCTGCAACTGGAAGGCAACCCTCTCACGGAGGACCTCTTTAAACGAAAACCGCCGGCCAAGGCAAGATCGCCTCTCGGTCCTGCACCCAAAAAACGCTTCCTGACATCTGGTATGTGCCGCGCAGCCAGCTTATGCTGAGTTTGGGTGCGTTGCACGGGGTGTGCGACGCACCCTACATTTCTGGGGGCACAACCACCTCGTGCCAATTCCGCAGTTGCGGAGGCGGCGCCCCGTGGGCAGGTGTCCCACAACACAAGGGGAAAGACCATGGTGGGGTTGCCTCTCGACACGATTGGGTTGGGCATTGTCTTGGTCATGCTGTTGTCCCTGATGTTTGCCCTGCTGATGCAGCAACGGGAACGCAGCCAGAAGACCATGGCGCTGTGGCTGGGTTCCTTGGTGATCGGAGCTTTGTTTGGCAGTGCCGGGACTCTGGGGGTCCTGCGGTTGCGTGGTGTCCAACACGTCGTGCACGTGCCCGCCGAGCCGGCGATGGACGATTCTTTCTTCATGGCCGATGCGTCTGATCCGGACGGGGAACGCGATGGTGCTTCGACAGAGGAGGAATCCCGCAGACGGGCGCTGGGAGGGCCCAATCCGCCGCGCGACTTGACCACGCTCGTCCGAAAACTCGATCTGCTGACCGGGGATATCGCGATCGTTCTGACCGCCGAACAATCCGCCCTGGTAACCCGGGAACTGGCGGATATCGAGACCGCGGACGCGTTGGCGGACGAGGACGCTCAGGTGAAGATCGACGCGGTGATGGCTCAATTGAACGAGGACCAGCAGGCCCGTTTGGATGCCATTGGTTTACCACGAGGCCCCCGTGGTGGCGAGGGACGCGGTCGAGTCCCCGGGGAGGGGGTAGACGAGCAAGCGAATCCTTTTCAGCAAGAAGTCAATGCCCAGGCTTTGGGGCGACTGCGACAACGCCTGAACCCTTAGCGTCCTAACAAGACTGGGCTGGGAGACCTACGGTCGGCCGAGTGGCTCGGTCAGAGACCGGCCACATCGCTGGGAGTCGGGTGGCTCGGTCAGAGACCGGCCACAGCGCTACGGGTAGATCATTTCCTGCGGGTTGCCTTACAACCGCTGCGAGGTTGGGGCGTCGAAATCCGTACGCTCTCAGCCCTCCTGCTCTTGACCGGCAGATCGCCGTAGGCGGATCTGAGCCGATGGGAGGGCCTGGACCAAGGGATCGTCTTCCGGGTTGCAAAAACCGGCGTGCAGATGCCGTCGCCAGCCTTCGGCGTATTCAAACACGCCGGACATGCGACCGACCTCGGCGTCCAGATCACGCAGAGCCTGCAAATAAGAATCCACCCCCTGCGTCTGGTCCAGCCAATTCTTTTGACTCGCATGGCAGGCCAGCATCTGGACCTTGCGATCGATCACCTGGCGGGTGTCGACGTACAGGTCCGGATACACGCGGTTGCCCAGCGGGTCGCGATTCTGATACGGCTGAGCATGGTAGACCGTCACCGCCTGCGGGACGGGCGGGCGAGGCGGATTGACGGGGAAATTCGGCATGCCGCGCGTAAACGCTGCCGAGACCGCCAAACGCGAGGCGTTCATGTGGTCTTCCATGTAATCGCTGGGCGAATGGGTCAGCAGGATTTCCGGGGCCACATCCCGCACGATCGCGCCGACCCGGGCCAAAAGCGGCTTGGTATAAAAAATCTCCAGATCGTCGCAAATGCTCTCGTGGTACACGGCGCCGATCGTGCGGCAAGCCGCTTGCGCCTCGCCACGCCGGACCGACGCAATCTCCTCCCGCGGCAGGGTCATGCTGCCACAGCAGCCGGAAGCCAGGTTCAGGTAGTGGATCGCATAACCGGCTTGACTTAACAGCAGCAGGGTCCCGGCCATCAAGAATTCGATATCGTCGGGATGAGCGGCAATCGCCAGTGCGGTTTTGGTCATAAGAAGCCTTTCTAAGGGGAATTGGAGGTTCTTATCGAAGACAACCCGTCCGTCGGGCAGGAATGCCCAAGCTGCCTGGTTTCCTGCAATTCACGGGGGCGCGCGGATTCACGTTCCCGTGGATGATACCCGGCCATGCCTGCGAACGGAAGGCAGTGGGGTTGGAGCATGCTGGCGTCCGCATCCGGGGAGCTCCGATTCACGATTTCGTGGGGCATGTCCCTTTCCCTGCTGTCGAAGTCGGTTACAATCGCACGATTCCCTCGAATTCTAGGAATCCACTCATGCAGTATCGAAGATTTGGCCGAACGGAACTGGAGATGCCCGTCTTCTCCTGCGGGGGGATGCGATATCAGCATCAATGGCAGGATGTGCCGATGAGCGAGGTTCCGCCGGACGGTCAGGCGAATCTGGAAGCCACGGTGCGGCGCGCGCTGGAGTTGGGGATCCACCACATCGAAACGGCGCGCGGCTACGGTTCCAGCGAACGGCAACTCGGCCGCCTGTTGCCCACGCTGCCTCGCGAGCAACTGATCCTGCAGACCAAGATCCAACCGGCGCGGGACCCGGCGGAGTTTGTCCGGCATTTTCAGGAATCGTTGGAACGGATGCGTGTCGAGTACGTCGATTTGCTGGCGATCCACGGGATCAACAACGAGCGTGAGTTGGGTTATGCCGTCCGCCGCAACGGTTGTTTGGCTGCGGCTCGCCAGCTGCAGCGAGAGGGTCGGGCGCGGCACATCGGCTTCTCGTCCCATGGCCTGCCGGATGTGGTGTACGACGCCGTCCAATGGGAAGCCGATGGCGGGTTCGACTACGTCAATCTGCACTGGTACTATATCTACCAGAAGAACTGGCCAGCGATCCAAGCCGCCGCTCGCCGCGACATGGGGGTGTTCATCATCAGTCCGTCGGACAAGGGCGGGATGCTGTACCGGCCGCCGGGTAAACTGGTGGACCTTTGTCAGCCGCTGCATCCGCTGGTGTTCAATTGCCTGTGGTGCTTGTCCCATCCTGAGGTGCATACGTTGAGCATCGGTGCGGCGCGGCCGACCGATTTCGATCTGCAGCTGGAGTGCCTGAAGTACGGGGATCAGGCCAAAACTCTTTTGCCGGCGATCGAAGGGCGGCTGCGCCGGGCGATGGAGTCGGCCGTGGGCGCGAAGGTGGCGGAGCGGTATGCCGAGGGCCTGCCGCACTGGGAGGAGACGCCGGGCATGATCAACCTGCCGGCGATTCTTTGGCTGCGGAATCTGGCCTTGGGCTGGGACCTGCGGGATTATGCCCGGATGCGTTACAATCTGTTGGGCAACGGGGGAACCTGGTTCGCCGGGCTGCACGCGGGTTATGCGAGCGATTCCGACCTCAGCGCCAGCATCGCCAAGTCGCCTTTTTCGGAGCACATTCCGGGCTGGTTGGCCGAAGCCCATCAATTGCTGTACCAGGCGCCGAAGAAGCGTCTGAGCCAAAACGGCTGAGGCGGCGGCACGGTTCAGCCGCAGAACTGGGGCTCGACCCGGTGGGGGATCACGCCGGCCGCGTGCCCGCGTGCCAGCAATTCCGCCACGGCCTGCCGCCCGCGCGGCCCGAAGTCCAGCGTCCAATCGTTCACGTACATGCCCACAAAGCGATCGGCCCGGTTCCGGTCCAACCCGCGCCCAAACCGCATCGCGTATTCCAGAGCGTCCGGCCGATGCTCCAGACCGTAGCGAATGCTGGCGTGCAGCAAGCGGTCCACGTCGGCGATCACCTGCGAGCCCAGATCGCGGCGGAGCGCATTGGCGCCCAAGGGCAACGGCAACCCCGTTTGGGTCTGCCACCACGTGCCCAGATCGACGACCAATTGCAAAGCTTGCTCGGCATAGGTCAGTTGGCCCTCATGGATTACCAGGCCCGCATCCACCCGGCGGCCGTCGAACTGTCCCGCCCGAGTCGCTTCCAAAATCTGGTCGAAGGGCACGGCCACATGTTCGAATTCGCTGCCCAAACACAAGCGAAGGGCCAGATAGGCCGTGGTCAACGTACCGGGGACCGCGATCACCTTGTCCCGCAAGCTTTCCACGTCCCAACCTTCGCGGGCAACGACCATCGGACCATAGCCGTCTCCCATACTGGCCCCGCAGGTGCAGAGCACATACCGATCCGACAGATGGGCGTAGGCATGCAGGCTGAGGGCCGTCAATTCCAGCTGAGCTTCGAACGCGCGGCGGTTCAATGATTCGATATCCACCATCTCGTGTTCGAACCGGTAGCCCTGCGTATCGATCTTCTCCGCAGCCAGGGCGTAGAACATGAACGCATCGTCCGGATCGGGACTGTGACCGACGCGGATCAAACGAGGTTCGGGCGAATTCAAGGCAAGCTCCTTCTCAAGGCCCGGGCGGGCCGTTCCAGGGGTGCGGGTCAAAAGCAAATGTCGGTTGCACGGGGAGATCGGCGTGGCGATTTGCCAGCATCTGCCCCGCTGCCGGGGGCAGTCCTATCTTACGGTACGACGTGCCGAACCGGCGGTCAGGCGGGTGTGCGGTCGGAGTTCCGTGGGGGATTCAAGAGGCTCGATCGGCGAGGCCTCCGTTTCCGCCGGCAATTCAGCGGGCTCTTTCGGGCTTTCGGACGCCGTCTTGCTTTTCCATCGGCAGGTCAGCGACAGAAAGGCCGGCACCACGATCGGCCGAATCACAAAGGTATCCAGCATCACGCCCAAGGTCAACGCAAAGCCCAGTTGCACGATGGCGGGCAACGCGTACCCGCCGCCCCCGAACAACCGCTCGACCCCCGGCAGCCAACTCGGCAACAGGCGGCCCCAGTCCCCGCTGGTCATCGCACTGAACGTTCCCGCCATGATCATCCCACAACTGGTGATCACGCCCCCGGTACGGATCACCGCCCACCGCAGGCCTTCCAACGGCGAACGGCGACGCTGCTCCTCGAACACCCGCGTCGCCAAGTAGACGTTGTTGTCCTGCCCGATCGCCACCAGGATGACGAACAGGAACAACGGCACCTTCCAATCCAAACCGCGGAATTCCGCACCTTCCACCCAAGAGAAGAACCCCTCCGTGGCGCCGATTGTCACATAGTAACTGAACAATACCGTCAGGATCATGTACCCGCACAGCAGGGGCCGGCGGAGAATCGCCAGCAGCACCGCCAACACCGCCAGCACCACCAGGATCTGGATCCGCGTGTTGTCGGACTGGGTGACCAATTTCAGATCGCGGATCCCGGCGGTCACTCCCGAGAAGGCGAATGTGGTCCCGTGCCAGGGCGAGTTGCTGTCGTCACGGAGCTTCCGCAAATCCGCCTCGACCCGTTCCAAGACCTCGGCAGCTTCTACCGAGAACGGATCGTAATCCAGCAGCAGATCCAGCCGCGTGACCCGCCCGGCCAGTTCTCCCGATTGGGCCACGAACAGCTCCTGGGTGCGTGGATGCGGACTGGCCACCAGTTTCCACCAGGATCTCCGGCGGAACAAACCGACCTGCGCCCCGGGCGGGAAATCGCCCAGCGGGTCGCTGATGCTGCGCACCGCCCGCACGCCGTCGATGTACAGTTCATTCGACAGCTCGCGGATGTGCTCCCGTGCCTCGCGCGTATCGAACTCGCCCTCCGGGTGATAAGCGATCACCTGAATCGGCCCGCTTTCTCCCACGTCAAAATGGCGCGCCATCAACTCGGCGCCCTGCCGGCTGGGACGATCCACCGGCAATTGCCGCAGGAAATCGTACGTGATGTTGCGACCGCTATGCCATCCATGTCGCGCCAACGGAAACAGCACCAGAATACAGGTGACCAGAATCAGGCCCGGGTAGCGGACAATCGCCCCCGCCATCCGCTCCCAGAACCAGCGGCCGGGAGCGGAAGGTTCCCAAGTCGGGCTGTCCGCTCCCTCGCCTGACGGTCGGGTAGCCCCCGTCCCCCAGGGCCAGAAGACGGCCGTCCCCAACGCCCGGAGCATCGCCGGAGCCAGGGTGACACAAGCCAGCAAGGCGACCGCCAGACACAAGGCAATCGCCGGCCCGCTATTGCTGAATTTGCCGAAGTCCGCAAAGAACATCGTCCCCAGCCCGACGATCGTCGTCAGTGCGCTGGCGGCCAAGGCATTCCCCACACCGGCCAGAGCCCGTGTAATCGCCTCACCCGCCGCATGGCCCCGCTGCAACTCCTCTTTGTAACGTGCCAAAAGAAACAAGAAATAATCCGTTCCGGCCCCGAATAAAATGACCACGATGAAAATCTTGGTCGTTGCGAAAACCTTGAAAGTCCACCACTCGAAACCGGGCAATTGATCCATCTGGGTTAACAACGAGACGATCGAGGTGGCAACACTCAACGAACACGTGATCGTGATCAAGGGCATCAGAATCAGCAACGGAGACCGGTATACCAGGCCCAGGATCAGCACGACCAGCACCACGGTGAACAGCTCGGTGTTCTGGATGCTGTCCTGGGCAGCGCGGAGCAGATCCCCCCCCACCGCGGCTGAACCGGAGAAGCCCAATTGCACCGGGGCGTCCTGATCTGCCGGCAGACGGCTCCGGACCGTCTCCAGCACGTCTTCCAGGTAGTTCAGGACCCGGATGTTGTCGGTGGCCATGAATTCGTTCGACAACTGCATGATCACGACCGCCGCATGCCGCGTCCGCAGTTT
>SLEY01000480.1 GCA_007124535.1 Planctomycetaceae bacterium | reverse complement strand
GGGACATCAACCGCTCCCTGCGCGAACGGGGCCTGCTGTACCATCTGGAACAGTACCGGCACGAATACCCGTTCTGCTGGCGCGCCGAACAGGATCCGTTGATCCAGTATCCGCGGGAGAGTTGGTTCGTCCGCACCACGCAGTTCAAGGAACAGATGCTGGCCAACAATCAGCGTGTCCAGTGGCTGCCGGACCACATTCGCGGCGGGCGTTTCGGGAATTTCCTGGAGACCAATGTCGACTGGGCCCTCTCGCGCGAGCGGTACTGGGGGACGCCCTTGCCGATCTGGGTATGTGACCAGACGGGCCAGATGGAGGCGATTGCCAGTTATCCGGAGTTGCTGGCCAAGCCGGGGGTCCGGGGCATGGAGGTCTGGGAGGCGGCTCGGGAAGCGCACCCCGAGTTGCCGGAGGATCTGAAGGTTCACAAGCCGTACATCGACGCCGTAACGTACGATTCGCCCTTCGCGGCCGGCGGCCGGATGCAGCGCGTCTCGGAAGTGATCGACTGCTGGTACGATTCCGGGGCGATGCCTTTTGCCCAGTGGGGTTATCCGCACCGCGGCCGGGAAGAATTCGAACGGCAGTTCCCCGCCGATTTCATCAGCGAAGCGATCGACCAGACGCGGGGTTGGTTCTACAGCCTGCTGGCGATCAGCACCCTGCTGTTCGGCGAGGACGAATCCGCCGGCCCGGACGCGAACCCGCATCCCTTCCCCCATCCCTTTCAAACCTGCATCGTGCTCGGCTTGATGCTGGCCGAATGGTGGGAGAGCGGCGACGGGCGGCAGCGTTTTTTGAGCGAAACGGAAGCGAAGGAGCTGTGCCAGGACCGGGTGGTGCGCAAGGTGGGCAAGATGTCCAAGCAGCTGCGCAATTACCGCAGCCCGCAAGAAATCTTTGATGGCTACGGCGCCGACGCCCTGCGCTGGTACTTCTTCGCCCACCAGCCGCCTTGGAATTCGATCCTCTACAGTGAGAAGGCGATCAAGGAGAGCATCCCCGAGTTCCTGCTGCGGCTGTGGAACGTGTACAGTTTTTTCGTGATCTACGCCAACATCGACGGCTTCGACCCGGCCGAACGGCTCGAGGGTCCGGTCGGCCAACTGGGGCCGGACGTGCTGGCCGGGGCCCGCGGTTATCGCCCACCGGCCGAACGGAGCGAACTGGATCGCTGGGTCCTCAGCGAATTGGACCGCACGGTGGCGACCGTGTGCGAGCGGATGGATGCCTACGACAATTACGCCGCGTGTAAACAGCTGAGCTTCTTTGTCGATGCTTTGAGCAACTGGTACGTGCGCCGCAGCCGCGAGCGGTTTTGGGCGGCGGAAAAGGACTCGGCCGACAAACGGGACGCCTACTGGACGCTGTACCACTGCCTGCTGACGGCCGCCAAACTGGTGGCCCCGTTCACGCCGTTTCTGGCCGAGGGCTTGTGGCAGAACCTGGCGGGCGTGTTCGGCCAGCGGGCGGAGGCCAGTGTCCATCTGTGCGATTATCCGGCCGCGGAGACCGCCGCCATCGATCCGGGGCTGTCCGAACGGATGAAGCTGTTGCGCGAGATCGCTTCGGCCGGGTTGCGCGTCCGCATGGAAAACCGCTTGAAGGTCCGCCAGCCGCTGTCCAAGGTCGAAGTGATCCTGGCCGATCGCCGGCATCAGGAATGGCTGCAGCGCCACGACGCCCTGCTCCGCGAGGAGCTGAATGTGAAACAGGTGGAATACACCGAGCAGGCGGATCAGTACATCACCTACCAGGTGCAACCGAACTTCAAACGCCTGGGCCCGCGGGTCGGCCGGCTGATGCCCCAGTTGAAACAGGCCCTGCTGGCCGCCGACGGGTCGCAGTTGCTGGCCCAACTCAATCGCGACGGGCAGGTGCAACTGGACGTCGCCGGTCAGCAGGTGGCTCTGGACGCCGAAGACATCCAGGTCCGATTGCAGGCCAAACCGGGCTGGGCGGCGGCGCAAGGCGAGCAGTGTGTGGTCGTGCTGAACACGGAACTTACCCCGGCCTTGATCCGCGAAGGCTTGGCCCGGGACCTGGTCCGGCTGGTGAACGAGCGCCGCAAGGAGTTGGACTGCGACTTTACCGACCGGATCCGCTTGGCCGTCGTCACCGATTCCGATGAACTGCAGACGGCCATCGGCGAGAACCGGGCCTATATCGAAAACGAAACGTTGGCCGTCGAGATCGGCGAGCAGCCCTTGGCAGAAGCGGCCTCGGTCACGCAAGAGATCGCCAAGACGCCGCTGACCGTCTATGTGGAAGTCGTGACCTGAGACAACCCGCAGGAAATCCGTTGTGGCCAGTCTCTGACGTTGTGGCCGGTCTCTGACGTTGTGGCCGGTCTCTGACGTTGTGGCCGGTCGTAGCGTTGTGGCCGGTCTCTGACCGAGCCACGCGGCCGACCGAAGGTCTCCCATATCGCGGGAGACCTTCGCTCGGCGGTTTCGGCGGGGTCGGAGACCCTCGCCGAACACGGTGGCGGGGTCGGAGACCCTCGCCAAACACGGCGGCGGGGTCGGAGACCCTCGCCAAACACGGCGGCGGGGTCGGAGACCCTCGCCGAACGCGGCGGCGGGGTCGGAGACCCTCGCCGAACGCGGTGGCGGGGTCGGAGACCCTCGCCGAACGCGGTGGCGGGGTCGGAGTCCCTCGCCGAACACGGTGGCGGGGTCGGAGACCCTCGCCGAACAACGAGACCCTCGCCGAACGCGGCGGCGGGGTCGGAGACCCTCGCCGAACGCGCGGTTCCCCAGCGTGGGGGCCGCATGGACCCCGCTCGCTCCAAGCACATACCGAAGAAAGGAATTGCTGATGTTCTCCCTGCGCGTTTTCTTGTTTGGTTCGGTGGCCCTGTCGCTCGGTCTCGCTGGCCCGGCCGGCAGCGCGGCGGAACCGCCCCTGTTCCCCTTCCTTGTGTCCTACGACTCGCCGGAGAACGTGACCAACGTCGCCGGCTGGTTGGACCGGCCCGCCGGGCGTCACGGGTTTGTGCGGGCGGAACAGGGACAACTGGTCACCGCCGCGGGACCGATCCGGTTCTGGGCCACCAATCTGTGTTTCGACGGCTGCTTTCCTTCGCATCCGCAGGCGGAACGCTTGGCCGAGCGGCTGGCCCGGCTGGGCATCAACGCGGTCCGCATGCACCACATGGACAACCGATCCATCTGGGGCGACAGCCCGGACCGGTTGACGATCGACCCGCAGCGGCTGGATCGGCTGGATTACCTCATCCACCAATTGAAGCGGCGGGGTATCTACACGAATCTCAATCTGCACGTCTCCCGCACCTTGGGACCGGCCGAGGGGTTTCCCGTGGCGGGCAACCGGCCACGCTATGACAAAGGCGTCGGTTTGTTCGAGCCGCGGATGATCGAACTGCAGAAACGGTACGCCCGGGACCTGCTGACCCATCGCAACCCGTACACCGGGACGACGTATGCCGAGGAACCGGCGATCGCGATGGTCGAGATCAGTAACGAAAACGCCCTGTTCGCCGTGTGGGAATGGGGCCAGTTGGATGACCTGGAGGACCCCTACCGCACCACCTTCCGCCAACTTTGGAACCGCTGGTTGGAGGACCGGTATGGCAGCACCGCGCGGCTGCGCGAGGCCTGGCAAAGCGGCGTGGCGCCGCTGGGCGACCAGCTGTTGGAGAACGGCGATTTCTCCCAGCCGCTCGAAACAGGCTGGCATCTGGAACGCGATGCACTGACCGAAGTCGCTTGGGAAATCGAGGACCAGGCGGGCGAACGCAGCTTGCGAGTCGACGTGGCGCGGCAGGGCGAAGTCGCCTGGCGGCCCCAACTGACCCACGCCGGCTTCTCCCTGACGGCCGGCCAGCCCTACACGCTGGACTTCGAAGCCCGGGCCGACCAGCCGCGGAGTTTGCGGGTGAACTGCATGATGGCTACCGAGCCATGGGAACGCCTGGGCTTGGAGGCCCAAGTGGAACTGGAAACCGGCTGGCAGCAATACCGCTTCACTTTCGTGGCGTCCCAAGACCATCCTCAGGCCCGGATCTCGATCAGCCAGCTGTCGCCCGGAGTTTACCACCTGCGGAACGTCCGCTTGCGCCCCGGCGGTATTGTCGGTTTGGAGGCGGAGCAGCGTTTGGAGGACGCCAGTGTGCCGGTGTTGCGCCGCGGCCGTTTGAATGTGACCGAACCGGCTCGACAGGATTGGATCGACTTCCTCTGGGACGTCGAACGGGATTATTGGACGACCATGCACGCTTTCCTGCGGGACGAGTTGGGCGTCCGTGCGATCGTGTCGGGCACCCAGCTGAGCTACAGCCCGCCGCATGTCCAGGCGAAACTGGACTATATCGACGCCCACAGCTATTGGAAGCATCCGGTGTTTCCCGGGCGGGCCTGGGATTCCAGCAATTGGTACGTGGAGAATGTGGCGATGGTCAACGACCCGCCCGGCACGCTGGGCGGGCTGGCCGCCCGCCGCGTGGCGGGCATGGGCTATACGGTCAGCGAATACAACCACCCGGCGCCGATCCAGTATGCGGCCGAAGGGTTCCCGATGATCGCCGCCTTTGCCGCCTTCCAGAATTGGGACGGCGTGTTCACGTTCGCGTACAGCCACAACGACGATTTCGAACCCGAGCGCCAGCACGGCTACTTCGACATCAAAGCCGATCCCACGCGTTTGGTCCATCACCCGGCCAGTGCCGCGATGCTGATTCGCGGCGATGTGGCCCCGGCCGCGGAAACGATCGCCGTGCCCGTCGGCCGCGACACCGAGCGGCAGCAGTTGTACCGCACGCTCAGTCCCTGGACGATCACCGCCGGCCATTTCGGCGCCCGCACCCGCGATTCGCTCCGGCATCAATTGGTGATGGACCTCTCGGGTGAAGCGGAGCCGGGGGAACCGGACGCGGGGCCCGCGGCGGACGAAGCCGATGTCTTCCTTTCCGATACGGGCCAACTCCGCTGGGACGTATCCCGAGCGGGAGCCGGTTATTTCACCGTCGATAGTCCTCGGACCAAGTTATTCACGGGATTCGTCGCCGGCCGCACGTTCGAGTTGGGAGACGTTCGATTGGCCATCGGCCCCACACGATTGGATTGGGCTACCGTATCGATGACGGTGATTCAAGGTGAGGGATTTGACAAACCTGGCCGGCTGTTGATCGCCGCCACCGGACTGGTGCAGAACCGCGGGGCCGAACTGGAATCGTTGGGCGGCGATCGCGTCACGCTGGGCACCCGCTGGGGCAGTCCGCCCATTCTTTGCGAGGGCATTCCGGCCGAGATCGCCCTGCCCTTGCCCGCCGACCGCGTGCGGTTCTATCCGTTGGACCCGGCCGGCAACCGCCGCGAGGCGATCGAAGTGGAAAGCCGTGACGGCCAGACGATCCTGCCCCTGGGCCCGCAACACCGCACGCTCTGGTACGAGGTCCAAGTGCGCTAGTGCCGCCCGCGACCGCAGGCGGCACGACTTGGCGATCAAGCGGTGAGGCGCGATGGCTTCGCAACTGCCAAGAAATTACGGTCGCGTTCATCGCGGCTGTCCCGGTTCCGAGCCGACCAATCGAGGACGCGGACTGCCGTCGCAGTCGGGGGCCAATCGAGCCACATCGGCGAGTCAATCGTACTCGTACTCGTACTCAGTGCAACGGTACTCGTACTCGACAGACGCCGGATGACGAATCCAACCGACGTGGTGAAGCCCCTTGAAGACGGAGGGTGTCGCTACTGACTCGCTTGATCCCACGAACGCAGACCTCGGCCAACGAGTCGATCGAGTACGAGTACGAGTACGAAACGCACCGGATGACCCGACCAAGCACCGAGCAATCACCACTCGCACAAGACCCAATGCGACTGTAATTTCTTGGCAGATGCTTGGTTCCCGTGGAGCAGGATATGCCCGGTGGCTGCCGGAGCGAACC
Organism: Planctomycetaceae bacterium; assembly: GCA_007124535.1. GTDB lineage: Bacteria > Planctomycetota > Planctomycetia > Pirellulales > Pirellulaceae > SLMF01. The sequence continues at coordinate 15,173 of SLEY01000480.1, read as the reverse complement.
ACGATTCACTCCGTACGAGTCGGTTGGATCGTTTCTGCCGGCACCAATCCCAGCGACACGGGCGCGAAGTTGCAGGTGCATCCGCCGGTGAGATTGGGCATGTTCAAAACACCGTTTGCCGGATAGAGATTGTTGTTGATCTGACACCCGGGTCGCACGCCGAAAAACGGAGTGATCTGGCGAGTCTCCAAATCGATCCAGGCCGAGTTGCTGCGGTAACGGGTGGTCACCAGGCGCCTGCTGGCCCGGGTCCCGGTGCATCCTCGCCGGACCCACTCCAGGGGCTCGCCCAGCGGTTCGGCTGACGCGATATCGTACACGACCAGGTCCTGCTCACTTCCGGTAATCAGTTGATGACCGGCGACGTAGCCGGGCATTCCCGAGGCGGGAAGCGCTCGCCCCTCGATGATCAGCCGAGTCGGGAGCGATTCGGCCAAGGTGTGTACGGGCCGGCCGTCCGCGGCGGCGAAAAAGCCCACCGGGGAGATCACCAGGTCGAGTTCCGGACTGTAACGCAATCGCGCCCCACCGGCCCGTTCCCACAACACTTCGCCGGAGCGAATGTCCAGGGCTCGGGTCGTCCCGTCCCGAGTCTCGTCTTCGCCCCGCCGGAGATTGGCCAATTCGGCAACGAATAGTTTGCCGTCCCCCACGGCCAGGTTCAGTGCGGCACGCCCTGCCTCGAACCGCCAGAACAGCTCGCCCGTGCGGCGGTCCACGCAGACCACGTGCGGACCACTGGTCCCGACCAGATAGTCGCCGCTGACGCGCAGGTTCGTCCAGGGCGTGTCCAAATCGTCGGGCAACTCGAACCGTCCGGTCTCCTGGCCCGTGGCCGGATCGAATATCAGGCAACTGGTTCCGTCGGTCAGGTAGATCGCATCCTCGAGCATCACCAATTCCGTCGTCGCCGCCAGGCTTCGGGGCCGGGACGGTTGCCGGTGGATTGCCGGGCGAACCTGCGGATCGGGGATCGCTTCTCCGATGGGCAAATCCACCTCCCACAACGTGCGTCCTGTGTAAACGTCCTTTGCCCGCAGCAAGCCCGCCTCCAGGACAAGCAACCGTCCTCCGCTCACGCGGACCCGCAGATGGCCCGGTTGCCGGTGCCAACGTTGGGAAGCATCAAACCACAGCACGCTATCGGGCGATTGGATGCCGTCTTCCGACGCTCCGGTGCTGGCCGCGTTGGCTTCTTCATGCGACCAATCCGCCGCTCCCGGCAGGGCTCCCGAGCGGGTCAGCATCACGAATTCGCCGGTTTGTCGCACGCAGGCGCCAGGAAACGCTTTGTTGTCGACGATCTCTTCGATGGCCGCGCGGTCCGCCATTGAGCCCCAGACGCAGGTCACGCCGCCGTAGGGCCGCAAGGCGTGGAACATGGCGTTGACCAGCGTTCGTTCTCCCGCTTGCTCCAACGTCTCCGAGACGACCAGGCTGGCCACATATGGGGGCAACGGATACGTCAGGGGATCCCCGACCAGCAGGCTGGCGCGCATCCCGTACAGCCCCGCGTCGTCGAGCCGTTGGCGAAGCGCGGCGACTTTGCCCGCATCGTCGTCGATCGCGATCACGTGCAACTCCGACTGCCGGGCCAGTTCCTCGACCAGGCGGCCGCTTTCGATTCCCAGCACCACCGCAAATCCGTTTTGAACGCCGGTGGCCTCCAAGATGGCTGCGGCTTTCTCCGTCCAATTATCGTCACGAGGCGGCGAGGAAACCGTAAGCTCGTGATGGACCACTTCGTCCGGCGGTCCGAACGCCAAAATCGTTCCCTCGACCGTCACCACGAACAACATGTCATGGGCGGCCAACATCCGGTGCGGCGTACCCTCGATCTCCGCCCGCCATACCACCCGCGGTTCCTGATCGTTCGTGTCGATCGCCTCCACCACGCCCGGACCGCCGGCGTACAGACGATCGCCCGCCTTGATGTGAACCTGCAGCGGCGAGTCCAATTCCCAGACCGCTTGGAGAGCCGCCTCGAAGTTGTCCGGATAGTGATCGTCCCGGCGATGCCGCGGAACCTGGTCGAGCGCTCGCTCCCGGAGTTCGATTTCGGTCAAGTCGCGGGCGACAAGCGTGGGGTCACTCTCGTAAATCAGCTCCGGCGTCAGGATCGGTTGGCGGAAACTGTCCAGTTCCTTTTGATTGGCGCGTTCGATGTCCAGCCGGGTCCACCCACCCGGGTACAGCATCGGCTTGTAATCGTCGCGGCCGGGGCGGGTATCGGCGAAGCGTTCCTCGTTGGGCCGGGTGATGTCGTAGAGATCGCCCCCGTGGCTGAGATAGCTCCCGATGCCGGCCACAAACCAGCAGCCTTTGGGCAGACCGATCCGGCCGCCCCACCCCATCGTGTACGTGCCCAGGCTGCCGTCCTGCAAATCGAGGAAAGCCGGCAACTGCATCCCGCAGGGCACGACCAGTTGGTCATCGACGACGGCCAGGTATCCCTGGGGAGTCAGCCCCGAATAAAATCCCACCCCGTGATCCCAGTTGCTTCGCGGAATCCGGTCACTATCCAGGTTCGACCAGACCGCCCTGCCGGACTCGGCGTCAACCGCATGAACGAACACTCCCTCGGTCGGCCACAGCCCGGCGGCGAAATAGACAACCCCATCGGCCAGTACGGGGCCGCCGCGAGCGGGCCACAACGAGATCAGCCGGCCATGGCCCACCACGCGGCGGTCGTTCCGATCCTCGGGCAGACCACGAAACTTCCACAGCAAACGGCCGTCTTCCGCATCCACACAATACAAGTGACCGTCATCCGAAACAAAGTAAACCCGTCCTTCCCAAGCGACGGGCGCGAACCGCACAGGCCCCTCGGTGAAGAACCGCCATCGCTCGACTCCTGTGTCGATGTCCAGCGCGGTCACACTGTCGGTCACCATCGAGGGCACGAACAAGGTGCGGCCCGCCACCACCGGCTCATAGGACGCATCGTAGGCCAGCCGGATTTCATGCGGGAACGCGGGCCGGGGCGCAGGAAGCTCCCGCGTCCAGCGAAGCTCCAGCCGGTGGGGCAGCGAGTGAGGCGTGGCGGCGGTACGCCCCGCATCGTAACGGAATTGCGGCCAATCACCACCAAGGGTCGGAGCGGTGAGCAAGCCAATCACCAAGAGCAATCCGAGGAGAACGTGAGCCTTCATACCTGCACTCCTTCAGTTCATGGGGAAACGACCGCGACCGGAACAGCCGTCGGAACCCGGCCGCCGAGGGGAAACCGTTCTTCCACTGAGGGGAAAAAATCGACCCTATCACAGCTTGCAACAAGAAGCAAGCGCGCCCGCCGGGTTAACCTGGCCCACCGAAAGTGGCTGTCTCCTGATTGCCTTTCCCGGCGCGCTGATAGGATCCCGCGTGGAACTGGAACGCGGGGAACAGCGATTTCCCGACGGGAAGGGAAACGCCGCGGTCCCGTTCACGCTCGCGTTGATCCCGTCCTGCAGCAGCGCTTCGCGTCTCCGCTGGATCGCAAATCCGGGGCGCTGGTTGCAGGCGGCTGCGACCCGGTTTACGTTGGAGAGCATAGTTGCCGATGGTCGTGGGCCGCTTGGCTGCGGATCGCTGCGTCCGGGATGGGAGCCCTCGACCGGCTGTTTTGCAGATCTCCCCCAGTTCGACACGAAAGGATGGTCCCTGATGTGTTCCCGGAGGCTCACCCTGTTGATTTTGATTGGTTGGCCGGTCGCCGTGGCGGCGGAGGAACGTCCCAACATCATCCTGGTCATGGCGGACGATCAAGGTTGGGGCGACATGGCGTATCAGGGCCACCCGGTGTTGCAGACGCCCAATTTCGATGCGGCGGCGGAGGCCGGCTTGCGTTTCAATCGGTTCTACGCGGCCGCGCCCGTCTGTTCGCCCACACGGGGCAGCGTGATGACCGGGCGCCATCCCAACCGTTACGGCGTACACCGCTGGGGGCATCCGATCCGGCCGCAGGAGACGACCATCGCCCACGCCTTGCGGACCGCCGGCTACACGACGGGGCATTTCGGCAAGTGGCATCTCGGCTCGGTGCGGAGAAACAGCCCCGTCCATCCCGGAGCGATGGGGTTTGAGGAGTGGATCAGCGCACCGAACTTCTACGACAACGATCCGATTCTCAGCCATCGGGGAACGGCGGTTCCGTTCCACGGGGAGAGTTCGATCGTAACGGTCGAAGCGGCTTTGGAGTGGATCACTCAGGTCCAGGAGACGGACCAGCCGTTCCTAGCCGTCATCTGGTTCGGCTCGCCGCACACCCCGCATCGGGCCGTCGATCAGGACCGCGAGCCCTACCGCGACCTGCCGCTCCGCTTGCAGCATTTCTACGGCGAGATCACGGGCATGGATCGGGCGTTCGGAAAACTGCGCGATGCGCTCTCCACCTTGGGCATCCGCGAGAACACGCTGCTCTGGTACTGCAGCGACAACGGGGCCCTGCGCGAAATCGGCTCGACCGGCGGGCATCGCGGCCACAAGGGCAATATCTATGAGGGCGGTCTGCTGGTTCCCGCCATTCTCGAGTGGCCGGCACGGATCAGCGCACCGCGGCAGACGGATGTCCGCGGCAACACCAGCGACATCTACCCGACCGTGTTGGAGATTGCCGGCGTGCAGATTGACCACCAGCCGGTGCTGGACGGGATCAGTCTGGTGCCGCTGATCGACGGCGACCTGACGGAGCGCAGTCAGCCGATGGGTTTCTGGGACTATCCGCGGGGCGGTATCGGGACACCGTCGGCCCAGTGGATGGGCGAGCTGCTGGCGGCTCAGCAGGACGGCGGCGATTTGGAGCCGCACGTGTCCAGTTTGCGGGCGGCCCAGTTGCCGGATCCGCCCCATCCGCTGGAACACTTTCCCGGCCACGCGGCCTGGATCGACGGCGATTGGAAGCTGCATCGCATCGAGCCCCGGGACGGTCGCGTGCGGTGGGAACTGTATGATCTGGTCAGCGACCCGGCCGAGGAGACGAACCTGGCGGAGCAGCAACCCGAGCGCGTGGCCCAACTCCGCCCCGCCCTGGAAGCGTGGTTCGAATCCGTGTTGCGCAGCTACAACGGCGAAGACTACGCCGCACCATAACGTCGGCGAGCCCCGCAAATCAAGGCGGACGGTGCATGACCCCCGGGTCGGTCGGTTCGGACGGTTCGGACGGATCGGTCGGATTGGTCGGGTCGGACGGATCGGACGGATCGGTCGGGTCGGACGGGTCGGACGGGTCGGTTGGATTGGACGGATCGGACGGATCGGACGGATCGGACGGGTCGGACGGATCGGACGGGTCGGACGGTTCGGTCGGGTCGGACGGGTCGGTTGGATTGGTCGGATCGGGCGGATCGGTCGGGTCGGTTGGATTGGTCGGATCGGTCGGGTCGGACGGATCGGGCGGATCGGTCGGGTCGGACGGGTCGGACGGGTCGGACGGGTCGGTTGGATCGGTCGGGTCGGTTGGATTGGACGGATCGGGCGGATCGGTCGGGTCGGACGGATCGGTCGGATCGGTCGGGTCGGACGGGTCGGTCGGGTCGGACGGGTCGGACGGGTCGGTTGGATCGGACGGATCGGACGGATCGGACGGATCGGACGGATCGGACGGATCGGACGGATCGAACGGATCGAACGGATCGAACGGATCGGGCGGATCGGGCGGATCGGGCGGATCGGGCGGATCGGGCGGATCGGTCGGATCGGTTGGATCGGTTGGATCGGTTGGATCGGTTGGATCGGTCGGATCGGACGGGTCGGACGGGTCGGTTGGATCGGACGGATCGGACGGATCGAACGGATCGAACGGGTCGGGCGGATCGGGCGGATCGGGCGGGTCGGGCGGATCGGGCGGATCGGACGGGTCGGACGGATCGGTCGGGTCGGACGGATCGGACGGATCGGACGGATCGGACGGATCGGACGGATCGGACGGGTCGGACGGTTCGGACGGTTCGGACGGTTCGGACGGTTCGGTCGGATCGGTCGGGTCGGTCGGGTCGGACGGGTCGGACGGGTCGGACGGATCGGTCGGTTCGGACGGGTCGGTCGGTTCGGACGGTTCGGTCGGTTCGGTCGGGTCGGTCGGTTCGGTCGGGTCGGACGTGTCGGACGGGTCGGACGGATCGGACGTGTCGGACGTGTCGGACGGGTCGGTCGGGTCGGATTGGTCGGACGGGTCGGTTGGATTGGTCGGATCGGACGGATCGGTCGGACGGGTCGGACGGGTCGGACGGATCGGTCGGGTCGGACGGATCGGACGGATCGGACGGATCGGTCGGGTCGGACGGGTCGGACGGGTCGGACGGGTCGGACGGATCGGACGGATCGGACGGATCGGACGGATCGGACGGATCGGACGGATCGGACGGATCGGTCGGATCGGTCGGATCGGTCGGATCGGACGGGTCGGACGGGTCGGACGGGTCGGTCGGGATCGGTCGGATCGGGCGGATCGGACGGATCGGGCGGATCGGGTCGGACAATTTAATCCATACTTCGCATACCTCCCATACCGCCCTGTCCGACGGGTTCACCGCGGCGGGTTCTTTGGCGTGACTTGTGCCCCCTGCCGGCTCTTGCTAGAAAGAATGGCGTGGGGAACGCAGGGTTCGTTCTGTCGATCAGCGTCTGGCCGTCAGGGAGGCTTGAAAGATGTTTCGATTTACCCTTTTGCTCGCGTTGTGTTCTTGGTGCCCGTTGGCTTCCGCCGGTACGGAGTGGCGGCAACTTCAGGGGAATGGGCTGCGGTCGGGGAATGTGCCGGCGGCTGAGATTCCGGCGGATCTGGGCCTGCTGGGGGCCGTGCCGCTGACCGATGGGATCTATGCGGCTCCGGCGGTGGACGCCGCGACGGTTTACGCCGTCGATGGTTCGGGCGTGGTGCACGCGATTTGCGTGGAAACGCTGAGTGTCCGCTGGACGTTCGCGACCCGCGGCGGGTCGGGCAACGTGAATAATGTCTCGTCTCCGGCGATCGTCGGGCCGTACCTGCACTTGGGAACCATGTCCGGCTACTACTATGTGCTGGATCGCGAGAATGGCCAGGTCGTTACGGAATTGGATTGTGGGGAACCGATCTTTTCGGCGCCGGCGGCCGGGAACGGGCGAGTCTATTTCGCCACGCTGGGCGCGCAGGTGTATGCGGTCGAGCCGGACGGGACGGTCGTGTGGACTTGGGATTTCGTCCGGGAGGTGGTCGATTTCCATGGCGATCGCTGGAGCGGCGCGGATTGGTTGGAGGCGCGCGGGGACCGCGTCACGTGGCGGGATCATTTCGTGTGCTCCCGCGATATTTCGTTGATCGGCGATACGATCGTGATTCCGGCCGGCGGCCGGACCGTCTTTCTGGACGACCGGGGTGCGTCGGCCGAGTTGGGTGCGTTGGGGATCATTCCGTCCTACCACGGCCGCGAGTACCCGGCCGCGTTTGGGCAGAGTGCGGACGAAGCGGGGAATGTGTACGTGCAATGGCATCGCCGCGACAATGCGGGCCGCTTGGATGTGTTGCGGCGGACCGACGAGGGTGTCGAGGCGCAGGTTGTGCCGGGGACGGAGACTTATATCAATCTGCCCGACCTGCTGTCGTTCGCCTCGGTCAGCATCCGCGACGGGGACATTTACCGGGTCCGTCCCGAGCAGGGTCGTGGATTGTGCCGGCATCGTTTGGACGCCGATGAGCCGGAAGTGTTGAGCGAGGCGGCCGCGATCAGTCCTCCGGTGCTGACTGGGGAGCATGTGGTGTATGGCGGTTTGGACGGCCGGTTGTACGTCGTGCCGCTGGCGGGCGGCGAGGCGGCTGCTTACCCGACCGCCTTCGGGGCTCCGATTTCGGCGCCTTTGGCCGTGGCGGGTGGCCGCGTGTACGTGCCCGGCGAGGACGGCTATCTGTACGTATTCGGTGCGGGCGGTCAGGCGGAACTGCCGACCGAATCGCTGGGGATCGAGGAGATCCGCAGCCCGTTGGCCGGGCCGATGGCGGGGCCCGAATACGATTGGTACACGAACTACGCCGATTTCGCTTCGACCAATGCCAACCAGCAGGGCCTGGAGCTTCCGTTGCGGATGCGTTGGGCCCGGCGGCTGGCCGGGACGGTCAAGCATCTGCCGGTGTGCGGTGGCGGGCGGATGTATACGCATACGGCCGAGGGTCAGATCATTGCGGTCGAACAGGACACGGGCCGGCTGCTGTGGCGGCGGTACTGGCCGGGCGTCTATCTGTCGTTCACATCGCCGCTGTATTACGAGGGCCGGCTGCTGGTGCCGCAGGTCGGGATACGGGAGTCGCGGGTGCGGTGTCTGGACGCGGCCACGGGCGAGCTGATCTGGGAAGCGCCGTTCACGGGTTCGCCCAGCTGGAGCCGGCAGTTCCCGCCGCTGGTGCATGACAATGTGGCGATCTACGCGTCCGGATCGGGCGAGTATGCGGCGCAGGGCAGCGAGCGGGCGTTTACGTTCCGCGGCGATCCGCAACCGGCCCCGGACGGCCGCGAGGTGATGAGTTTCATCTATACGAACGACAACCCGTATTACCAGCGCGACAATCGCCCCCTGATCTGGGCCTGGGACCTGGACACCGGCGAACTGGTCTGGCAGCGGGATTTCTCGGAATACGGGCGGGGCGGCAACGACTGTGGCCTGTGCCTGCTGGACGGCAGACTGTATTACTCCACGTTCTTTGGTTACGCGGCCAGCCAGCGGGCGCGGCGGGGGTTGCCGCCCGACCACAACGGGTTGACCGCCTGCCTGGATCCGGCCACCGGGGAAGTGATCTGGCTGACCACCGATTACTTCGTCACGGCCAAATGCACGGTGTCCGGTCGCGACGGCCGGATCTACATCGGCGGCCATAACCGGGCGTCGGAGGACACCACCGACCGCTTCGTCTGGTGCCTGGATGCCAGCGACGGGTCGCTGATCTGGCAGTCCGATGCGGTCACTTCGGCGCTGAATGTGGTGACGGTCGGCGAGCGGTTCGTGTTCTCCAACGCCCTGCGGGGCCGGGGGAATGTCTTCGACCGCGAGACGGGCCAAGTGGTCTCGGGCGTGGGACACAATTACGCCTGCTGCCGGTTCACGCTGTCCGAGCCCTACGTGTTGGGAGCGAACATGGACATGATCGATCTGGGCGCGGAGGGGGAACTGGTGTCGACCGGCCCGGCGATCGATTCCCGCGAGTGTCTGGGCGCGGTGATCTCGAACGGCCGGATGTTCTACGTGTCCCAGGCCAGCGGGTTCATCGTGTCGCAAACCTACGGCGATGAGGCTCGGCGAGTGCCGGCCGTGTGGGAGCGGACCGCGCCCGCCGAGGAACCGGGGTCACCCGAGCGATAGTCTCCCGAATTCTCCTGAGGAGCGACGCGATGATGCGAGTATTTCTGGCGTTGGCTTTCGCAGCTTGCTGTGCGGGGCCGATCCGCGGCGTGGCGGTGGCGGCCGGCGGCCCGTTTCACGAACCGCTGATCCGCGTGGTCGACTTGGAGATCGGCCAGCAAACCACGGTGGAGTTGGCCGATGGCAGCACCGCCACGGTCCGCTTGCTGGATGTGCAAGAAGCGCGCGACCCGATCCGGCACGCCGTCCGCCGGACCGAGGTGCGGGTCGAGGTGAACGGCCAGGTCGGCACGCTGTCGGCCGGCTTGTACCATTTGCCGATCATGCTGGGAGGCGTCCGGATCGATTGCGCGGTGACGGCCGGATACAACGTGGACAATGTACGGCGAGATTACGCGTTGGAAGCCGCGGCGCGGTTGCGGCTGTGGCCCGCCGACTCGCCGCTGCTGCGCCCGGGCAGCTTCCGCTATCCGCTCCGGCAGCGCTGGTTCGCCACGCTGACCTGGAGCGACATCGAGCCGATCGACGCGGGGACGCAGATCTCGCGGCAGGTGGCCTACCACAACGGCGTGGACATCGGCGGCGCAGAAGGCCGCGTGGAGGTCGTCGCGGCGACCGGCGGTCTGGTGGTCTCGTCGGGCTTGGCGGTATTGGACGAATACGACGAGGGCGCGCCGGTACGGCCTCGGTATGACGTGGTCTACCTGCGCGACGAACGCGGCTGGTACTACCGCTACAGCCATTTCCAGTCGATCGATGCGGAGATCGTCCCGGGGCGCGAGGTGCAGCCGGGCCAGCGGTTGGGCGTGTTGGGCAAGGAGGGCGCCAGCGGCGGCTGGGCGCATTTGCATTTTCACATCTCCAGCCGGCAACCGTCCGGCGCGTGGGGTCTGCAGAACGCCTATGCCTTTCTGCACGAAGCCTATCGCCGGCAGGTCGATCCGCCGGTGCTGGCGTGCGCCCGGCCGCAGCAGTTGATCCGGGCCGGCGACACGGTGGAACTGGACGGCAGCGAATCGTGGAGTGCCTGCGGGACGATCCGCGAATACCACTGGACCTTTACCGACGGCGCCACGGCCAGCGGGGCGCGGGTCGAGCGGAAGTATCCGGCGCCGGGCAAGTACGCGGAGATCCTGCGTGTGACCGATCGCCAGGGGAATGTCGACTACGACTTTGCCTACGTCCAGGTCCTGGACCCCGAGCGGCCGAACCGCTATACGCCCTCCTTGCATGCGACGTATGCTCCCACCTTCGGCATCGTGGCGGGCGATCCGGTCGAGTTCCAGGTGCGGGCGTTTCGGATGACGGAGGGCGAGGAGGTCTGGGATTTCGGCGACGGCAGCCCGCCGGTTCGCACCCGCTCCGACGGCAACGTCACCCCGCTGGCGCCCGACGGGTACGCGAAGGTCACTCACCGATATCAGGAGCCGGGCGACTATCTGGTTCACGTCTCCCGCCGCGACTCGCGAGGCGTCCCGGCGCATGCCCGGCTGTATGTTCGGGTGGGGCCGAAGGATTCCAATCCATGAACCGGAGAATATCTGACAGGATCTGACATTGCCATTCGCTACCCGTATTCCATATTTCCCCTCGAGGCTTTGAGCTATGCCTTTTCACATCGCGATCGCTGTTTTCGGTACGTTGCTTCTGCTGGCCATTAGTCCTTCCGATGCTCGTGCCACCGCGCCGCCTCATATCGTGCTGATCATGACGGACGACATGGGTGAGCAGAAGAACCTTGCCAGCGAAGAACCGGAACTGGCTGCGAGACTTGACAAGCAACTCGGCCGCTGGCTCGAGCAAACCGGGGCCCCCATGCCGGCGCGCCTCAAGTGAACGGCCGGAGTCCGGTCGCCTGGGCGGCAACGCCGTCAATACACGCTGGGAGGGAAGCTCTGCCCCGCTGGAGAGGTGCGTTTTCTGAGGCATGGCAGGAGGTATTCCATGACGTGGGAAGAAGGGGGCCCTGGCGGTAGGGCCTCCGTCGCGGCTGCTTGACAGCCGTGATGGGGCGGGCTACAAGGGACTCCATGCTGGCGGTCGGGGTGCCGGTGGTCTCGAAGCGTGGCTGGGGCGCCGGGACGCCGCCACGTTACGTGGCGTGTGGGCATTGGGAAGATCGTTGCTCCGCCGTTCAACGCAGCGTTTTCCTGCTCTCTGGAAGTCGATGAAGGAGGCGAATCATGGGGCGTCGAAGTAATCCGTGGTGCGTGATTCCGGCAGCCGTTCTGGCCGCGGGAATCTTTCTGTTCGGTGGGCTGAGCGTCGAGCTGCGGGCCGGGGAACCGGAGCCGTCTTCCCGGGCACAGCAAATCCTGGAAATCACCGGTGTGACCGGTGGTCTTATCGTTCATTTAGGCTGCGGCGACGGCCGGTTGACCGCGGCCCTGCAGGCGGGCGAATCTTACCGGGTGCATGGTTTGGCGGCGGATGGGGATCAGGTCGCGGCCGCTCGGCGGCACGTGCAGTCGCTGGGGGTTTACGGTCCGGTTTCCATCGACCGCATCGCCGGCAGCCGCCTGCCGTACATCGACAACCTGGTCAATCTGGTGTTGGCTGAGGAGCCGGGTGAGTTGGGTATCTCGATGGACGAGATCCTGCGCGTCCTGTGCCCCGGCGGCGTAGCCTACATCCGCCAGGAGGGGGTATGGAGCAAGACGGTCAAGCCCCGTCCGGAGGAGATGGACGAGTGGACGCATGCCCTGTACGACGCGACGAACAACCCGGTGGCGCACGATACGGTCGGGCCGCCGCGGCGGCTGCAATGGGTTGCCGGTCCGCGCTGGTCGCGGCACCACGATCATATGTCCAGCGTCAGTTCAGTGGTGTCGTCGGGCGGGCGGTTGTTCTACGTGATTGACGAGGGGAGCCCGACTTCGATCTTCCTGCCGTCGCAGTGGGTACTGATCGCTCGCGACGCGTTCAACGGCCAGACGCTTTGGAAGCGGCCGATCGCCAACTGGCATACGCAGCTGTGGCCTTTGAAGAGCGGCCCGGCCCAACTTGCGCGGCGGCTGGTGGCCGTCGGGGATACGGTCTATGCCGTGCTGGACGTCGATGGGCCACTGGTCGCCTTGGACGCTGCCACGGGCGCAACGCTTCGCACCTATCCGGGCACCCAGGCCACCGAAGAGATCCTGGTTTGTGATGGGGTGTTGTTCGCTGTGGTGCGACCCGAGGGGGTCGATTCGGAAATGCACGGGACGGGTTACGAGAGTTTGGCCCAGGTGCGGCAGCATCGGCGCGATTGGCGGTGGGGGCAGGAAGCGGAGCGCGCGATCGTCGCCCTGGAGGCGAATGGCGGCGACCCCCTGTGGCAGGCGCAGATGCCAATCGCCCAGTCGACTCTGGCGGTGGATTCCCAAGGCGTGTATCTCTACGACGGCGAGCGGCTGGTGTGCTTGGACCGAACCGACGGAACGCTGCGTTGGGAATCGGAGCCGATCGCCGGACGGAACCTGAACCATCCGGGCTACACGCCCAACCTGGTGGTATCTGACGGGGTGGTCCTGTTCGCCGGGGGCAATCGCCGGATGACGGCGGTGGCGGCCGATACGGGAGAGACGCTGTGGACGGGCGAGCATCATCGGGGCGGTCACAATTCGCCGGAAGATCTGCTGGTGGTCGGCGGGTTGGTCTGGTCCGCCGCGATTGCCGGCGGTAACGACTCGGGAGTGTGGACCGGCCGTGATGTGAAGACGGGCGAGGTGAAGAACGAGTTCTATCCGGATGTCGACACGTATTGGTTCCATCACCGCTGCTACCGGGCCAAGGCCACGCATCAGTACCTGTTACCTTCGCGGACGGGCATCGAGTTCGTGGACTTCAACCGCCAGACCTGGGAGATCCATCATTGGGTCCGCGGCGCCTGCCTGTACGGGATCATGCCCTGCAACGGTTTGATTTACGCACCGCAGCATCCGTGTGCCTGTTATCCGGAGGCGAAGTTGGACGGATTCAACGCCCTTGCCCCGGCGGCGGCCGGCCCGCGGATCCCGGAAGCGGCGGCGGGCGAGGAGCGGCTGGAGCGCGGGCCGGCCTACGGCGACATGGCCGGCGGCGACGTTCCGCCCCCGTCCGTGGGCGATTGGCCCACCTACCGTTGCGACCCGTCGCGAAGCGGCCGAACCGAAACGGCCGTGCCCAGCGAACTGGAAATGGCCTGGGAAACGGAACTGGGCGGCCGTCTGACCGCCGTCGTGGTCGCCGGCGAGCGGTTGCTGGTCGCTGCACCGGACACGCATACCGTCCACGCCCTCGATGCCAACCAGGGACGGCGAGTGTGGAGCTATACGGCCGGCGGGCCGGTCGATTCCCCGCCGACGCTGTACCGGGGCCTCGCCCTGTTCGGCTCGGCGGATGGCTACGTCTATTGCCTGCGTGCCGCCGACGGCGTCCTGGTCTGGCGGTTCCGCGCCGCACCGATGGACCAGCGGCTGATCGCCTTCGACCGGCTGGAAAGTGTATGGCCGGTTCATGGCAGCGTGCTGGTGCAGGATGACGTGCTGCACTTCGTCGCCGGCAGGAATATGTTCCTGGACGGAGGCCTCTGGCTGTATCGGCTCGATCCGCTCACCGGGCAGGTGCTGACCGTCACGCATATGGACGACCGGCATCCCGATCTGGAGGAAAACCTGCAAGCGAATGTCCGGGTTCTGAACATGCCGGTGGCCGCGGCCGACATCCTGTCGAGCGACGGCCAGCGGATATACATGAAGTCGCAGGTGTTCGATCGGGAGGGCCGGCGCCAAGCGTTGGGTCCGCATTCCGGCGACCCGGCAGCCCAGGGTTCGGTTCACCGGGGTGAGGAGGCTCATCTGTTTTCTCCCGCAGGCTTTGTGAACGACGCTTGGTGGCACCGGACGTATTGGGTCTTCGGCCGCAGTTTCGCGGGCGGCCACGGCGGGTATTGGCAAGCCGGGCGGTTCGCCCCGTCGGGCCGGATCCTGGTCTTCGATGACCAGAAGGTGTACGGCTACGGGCGCAAGCCGCAGTATTACCGTTGGACTTCGCCGATGGAGTACCATCTTTGGAGGTCCGACAAGGAGGCTCCGGAAGTGGCCGATCATCTCCGCCGGCGCGGTCCGGTCCACGGGGCGGCGACGCCGGCTCGCCCGGCAGCCGCTGCGGCGCGGGTCTGTGTGGACCATGCGCCCAGTCTGAATCCGACGGGGAAACCGGTGGCCGTGCTGGCCTGGGTCCAACCCGAGCGGCCCAACGGAGTGATCCTGGCTCGGGGCGGCGCCCGATATGGCTACGCCCTGCTGCTGGACGAAGGCCGACCGCGCTTCGCCGTACGCAACGAAGGCCGACTGGCCACCGTCCATGCCCCGGAAGCACTGCCGGACGGTTGGGTCCATCTGGCCGGGGTGTTGAGCGAAGATCGGCAACTGCAGCTGTTCGTCAACGGTCGGGTGGTGGCCAGCGGCGAGGCGCCGAGTCTGATCACCGCCGATCCCAACAATCCGATGGAGATCGGCGAAGATGCGGGCAGCCCCGTGGGCGAGTACACCGCGCCGTTCCCCTATACCGGTCTGATCGACGAGGTGCGGGTGTATCACGGCTCGATTGCCGCCGAGGAGATCGCGCGGCAGTATGCGGGTCCGGGAGAACGGGAGAAGTCGGATCCCCGGCTCGTGCTCTGGATGAACTTTGCGGAGGGGGACGCGCAAGACGCATCGGGGCGCGGCAATCACGGGCGGATCGAAGGAGCCCGGGCCGTCGAAGGGCGCGTGGGACAGGCCCTGGCCTTTGCCGCTCCGCCCCGCGCGCCCAAGCCGCCAGCGGGGAACCCGCGTTCGGCATTCCATGTGCAGCACGACTGGTCGATCGACGTGCCGCTTTCGGCTAGTGCGATGGTCCTGGCC
>SLEY01000503.1 GCA_007124535.1 Planctomycetaceae bacterium | reverse complement strand
CTAAGAAGAACCAGGAAATCGGTGTCGCTCGCGGCGATATCCGCTCACGTGGGCTGGTTGACATGATGCCTCTGGCAGGGTTGCGGACTGGCCGGGCGGGGCTTAAGCTCTGTAAGAAAAGGGGCCTGACCCGGGGCGTTCCGCTTGTGGTTGTCACGACCAATGCGTTTGATCCCATTTCGGCTACTTCCTATCCGTCACCTGCGATTTCCTTTAACGAGGGCGATAATGACGATGAAACCCAATCCCGGAATCGTTTCCACACTCCTGGTTGCCGCCGTCTTGGCAACTTACTCGAATGCCCCTGCAGACGATTTCGAAACTGTCAAGGGCAGAGTCGTCGACGAACTACTGCGTCCGGGTGTCGATGATGCGGCCGTCGAGGGCATCCTTGAGATCATGAATGACGACGGCAGTTTTCAGGGAATCGATTATGAAGACCTTTCCCGGGAGGCGGGGTTCCCGCACGGGCGCCATACGCGCAACCTGGTCCATATGGCCAGGGCCTACAGAACCGAAGCGTCCCGTTTTCACAGGGATCGGGATCTGAAAGACAAGATTGCCCTGGGATTCAAGTTCTGGGTCGAGCACGATTTTGTGGGTAGAAACTGGCACAATAACCAGGTGACGACGCCGACCAACCTGGTCAATCTGATGTTGCTGGTCGGAGATGAGTTGCCGGACGACCATGTGGAATTGGCTCAGCCGATGATCCGCCGAGCGACCCTCGAACGTGAGGAGGGGGTGTTTTACGGAGCGAGACCGGGCGGCGACCGGATCGCGATCGCCGGGATCGTCGCGAAGAACCTGCTGTTCGTAGGCGACCGGGAAGAGTTCGCTCGAGTCATCGAAATCATCGGAGGAGAGATAAAGTTCACCACCGGCCAGAGAGGCATGCAGCATGATTTCAGTTTTCACCACAGGAGCGACCGGATCAACAACACGACGGACTACGGATACGGAAAGTATGCGAATGCATTTGGCGAGTGGTCCCACTATGTGGCAGGCACAGAGTATCAGTTTCCGGAGGACCGAATCAACCATCTGGTAGATTATTACCTGGATGGGATCTGCAAGCAGTTGGTTTATGGCGTGTATCGCGATATTGGGGTGTACAACCGAAGTATCACCGGGCAGCGATCAAGTTCACCCCGGGGAACCCGGGAGATCGAGCGGCTGCTGTCCGTTACCGATTACCGCAATGAGGAACTGACGAATCTTATGCGGTTGAGACGAGGAGAAGAGGCCCCGATCCGGTCCTTCGCCAAATTTTTCTGGCAAACCGAGCACTTTGTTTTTCAAAGGCCCCATTTCTACACAAGTGTCAGAATGCACTCGACCAGGAACATGACGATGGAGGTGCCGTATAACGGTCCCGGCATCGTCACTCACCACCGGGCGGACGGGGCGAACTACCTGCTTCTGGAAGGAAACGAATACGACGCGATATGGCCCGTATATGACTGGCAGAAGGTTTCCGGAACGACGATCATGCAAAAGCCGCAAAGGCATGTCGACCGAGGATATGGCGGCAACCTGCCTGTCCGGATGAAGGGGCTGACGGATTTCGTCGGGGGAGTCACTGACGGATTGTATGGAGCCGTGGCCTATGATTTCAAGAGCCCGCATGATCGGCTCGAAGCAAGAAAGTCGTGGTTCTTCTTCGATGACGAGTATGTATGTCTTGGCGCCGGCATCCACTCGCCACACGATCTGCCCGCGTTCACCACGGTGAACCAGGTGCTGATGAGCAGTGAGACCACGGTGATGCAGGACGGGCGGATCCGAGTGCTTCCACAAGGCCGCCGCGATCTGGACCAGGTCAAGTGGGTCCACGAAGGCGATGTCGGATACATTATGCCCGAAGCAACGACGGTTCACCTGTCCAACCAACCGGAGCAAGGGACCTGGGCGGCGATCACGGCGCAGAAGAACATTTCCGAGGAGTTGGTAACGCGGGATGTGTTTCTGCTGGGATTCCATCATGGAATCCGTCCCGGAGACGAAACCTATCAATATATCGTGGTCCCGGGCATCGGTTCGGAGGAGATGCCAGCGGCCAGCGCGGACAACCGCAGCATCGAGATACTGGCCAACACCCCGGAGGTCCAGGCGGTCCGTCATGGGGGAATGGAGATTTGCCAGCTGGCGTTTTACCAAGCCGGCGAAGTGACAATCGCCGAGGGTGTTTCGGTCACCATGGACAGCCAGGGCATGGCCATGCTGAAAATGGACGGGGACCGGATCGACGAACTGACGGTTGCGGATCCGTCAAGAGAACTGACCACGATCACCCTGACCGTGCCGGGGAGTTACAGCGCCCGCGGTGACGATTTCGTGGCGAGTCCGAATCCCAGTGAGAACCGCACCTCGATTGTTATCGACCTGCCCCGGGATGTGTATGCCGGCAAGAGTGTCACCATCCGTTTATAGGTGGCCGCATCCCGCGCCCGCTCCGGCGGCACGTCAGGAGCCGGAGCGGGGTCGGGAGAACACGATCGTTGCCAGGACTTGCCGCCTGGCGCCGGCGTCCTGCGAATCGCGAGTGAAATCCGGCTCGTGACGCGAAAGAACCGGCAGGCGTTCCGTTCAATGATGGCGATGGGGATCTTCTTCCACGACCTCTTCCTCCGCCGGGGGGGCGACCGCCGCCGGTTCACCGACGTGCAGTGACAGGGCCACCAGCAGCCCCGTCACTAGGATGATCGTTGCCAGGACAACGAATAAAAACTTAAGGGCATTGGCCAGAGCAACCTTGGTTCGGGTCATCAGGCTGCGAGGGGCTCGGGGCAGCTCGCGTTCCCGGAGCAGGCAGTACAGCACCGGCACCATGAAATTCGCGAGCACCACGAAGGTCATCCCGCCCACGGCGGGTATGGCCATGGGGATCATCACGTCGGCGCCGCGGCCGGTCGAAGTCAGCACCGGCAGCAAGGCCAGGATGGTGGTGGCGCCGGTCATGAGGCAGGGCCGTATCCTCTTGCTGCCGGCCTCGATGGTGACTTCGTGCATCGCCTCCAACGTATCCGGCTGCCGCCGCTCGAAAAGTTGCTTCAGATAAGTGGTCATCACCACGCCGTCATCCGAGGCGATGCCGAACAGGGCGAGGAACCCGACCCAGACGGCGACGCTCAAATTGAAGGTTTGCATGTTGAACAGATCGCGCAGGTTCGTGCCGAACAGGGAGAAGTTCATAAACCAGGGCTCCCCGTACAGCCACAGCAGCAGGAACCCGCCGCTCCATGCCAGCAGAATGGAGGCGAAAACCAGCAGGGAAACCCTCGTGGACTTGAACTGCAGGTAAAGGATGATGAAGATAAGAAACAGTGAAATGGGCAGAATGATTGCCAGGGTGCGCTGGGCGCGGACCTGCTGTTCGTAGGCGCCGGCGAAACGATAGGTCACCCCGTCCGGGATGGAGAGCCGACCTTCTTCTACGGCGCGGTCCAGATGGTCCCGCGCCCGCTGGACCACCTCCACCTCGGCATGCCCCGGCTGCATACCGAAGGTCACGTAGGCCACCAGGAACGTATCTTCGCTCTTGATGACCATGGGTCCGCGTTCGTACCGGATATCCGCAACTTGCTCCAGTGGTATTTGCTGGCTTCCCCCCAGGGCGGGAAGCAGGATGCGGCCCAGTTTCTCCAGGTCGTCGCGCAACTCGCGCTGGTAACGCACGCGCACACCGAACCGCTCGCGGCCTTCCACGGTGCGGGTTAGCTGCATGCCGCCGACAGCAACCTCGAGGATCATCTGCGCGTCTTCTATGGAGATGCCGTGGCGGGACAGCGCCTCGCGGTCCAAATCGATGACCACATAGGGTTTGCCAACCACCCGGTCGGCCCGGACCGTCGCCGGTTGGACCACCGGAACCTCCCTGAGTTGTTCTTCGATATCAATCGCCACCTGTTCCAGAGATTCCAGATCGGGGCCAAACACCTTGACGCCCATCGGGGCTCGCATCCCGGTCTGCAGCATCACCAGACGCGTCTCGATAGGTTGAAGTTTCGGCGCGGAGGTGGTTCCCAGCATCCTGCCGGCCTCCACGATCTCATCCCAGATATCGTCGGGGGTTCTGATATGGTCGCGCCACTGGCGGTAAGGCCTCCCCCCGGGGTCCGGGATCAATTCTCCGGCCTCATCGCGGAGGAACTCCTCCCGGCGGCGGTCGTATTGGAAGTTGAGACGCCGGCCGTCGGCATCGGTCTTATATTCCGAGTGATAGAGAATCAGGGTCTCGATCATGGAAATCGGGGCCGGATCGAGCGGCGATTCGGCGCGCCCGATTTTTCCCACCACGGTATCCACCTCGGGTATGGCGCTGAAAGCCCGATCCTGTTTGGCCATGACCTCGATCGCCTCACCGATGGAAGCATGCGGGGAGGTGGTCGGCATCCAGAGGAAGGAGCCCTCGTCCAGGGCCGGCATGAACTCTCGCCCGAGTCCGGGAAAACGGGCGTCGGCCTCCATCCACAGCGTGGTATGCCGGGCCTCCGTTTCATCGATCCCGACAAGACCGAGCGTCGTGGGAACGAACGAGAAAATCCCCTCGAAGCCCTGCCAGGCCATGGCCCCCAAAAATACCACCAGGACCGGGAGCGAAAGAAAAGCCGCTTTGTGCCGGAGGCACCAACCCAGTAGGGGGCAGTAGAAACGCCTGAGGAGTTCGAACGTTCCCAGCAGGCCTCCGATCGTAAGCAGCAGGAAGACCAGATTGCCGTGAAGGCCAGCTTCCGGCCCCAGGGGCTCCCAGTAGCGCGCGAGGATCACCAGCATGGCCACCACCGCGATCAGATGCGGCACCCAACTCAGCATTTCCCTGGCAAAGCCCTGGAGGTGTTCTCTGCCGAGCCAGCAAGCTGCGGCGAGGAAAAGGGCGGGCCCGGCGATATACCACCCCATCCCCAGGGTCAGCACCACCCCGGCTGCGGCAAGGCCGCCGAGGAATATGCGTCTGACAATGGCGGACTGGAACTTGCGAGTGAAAACAAGATAACCGGCCACCGGCATGACCGTGAGCGCAATGATAATGGAGGCCACCAGCATGCTGGTAAAGGTGAAGGCAAGGGGGCGGAAAAGCCTTCCTTCCGGACCGGTCATCGTGAATACGGCCATGAAGCTGAGCACCGTGGTTGCGACGGCCGTCAGCACCGCACTGCCCACCTCCGAGGCGCCTCGTAAGACAACCCTTTTCTTGTCCTCGCCCGGCGCTGCCGCCTCGAGATGCCGGAACACGTTTTCGCTTACAATAATGGACATGTCGACGATGGCGCCGATCGATATGGCGATGCCGGACAACGAGACGATATTCGCGTCCACCCCGGCGAGTTTCATGATAATGAAACACATAAGCACGGCTAACGGCGGCACGCTGCTGACCAGGAGGGAGCTGGCCAGGTGCCTGAGCAGGACAATGATCACGATGATGGTGACCAATATCTCTTCGCTGAGTGCGGTACCCAGTGTGCCAAGCGTCTCGTAAATGAGGTCGGTGCGGTCGTAGAAGGGCACGATCTCCAGTTGACTTGTCGTAATCCAATCCGGCCAGTCCTCAGCAGACGTCTCGTCCAGCCATTGGAGCCACGGGTCTTCATTCAGTTCCGCTCCGGTGTAGGCGCGGAACCCCGCCCGGGCCGCAAAGGCCGCTACGTCTTGGCGACTGACGCGTGCATAGTCGATTACCGGCCTTCGGGGCAGGCCCGGACCAATGTCACCGATAACTTCCTTGACGTTGTGGATTGCTTCCAGGGGGTTGAATCCGTCCCGCACCGTCACCACGCCACCGACCGCTTCCGAGCCGTTGATGTCCAGCGCGCCGCGCCTTTGGGCCGGCCCGGTCGTGACCTTAGCGACGTCCTCGACGCGTATGGGGACGTTGTCGTTCACTTTAATGACGGTTTGCGCGATGTCGCGTTGATTTTCAATGAATCCCCGACTGCGAATGAGGTATTCCACACGGTTGATTTCCAGGTTCCGCGCGCCGACGTCCAGGTTGGAACGCCTCACGGCGCGGGATACCTCATCGACGCTCACGCCGTGGGCGCGCATGGCGTCCGGGTCGATGTCGACCTGATATTCTTTCTGGAACCCGCCGATGCTGGCGACTTCGGCGATGCCGCGGGCGCCCAACAGGTAGTACCGCACATACCAGTCCTGCACGGTCCTGAGTTCATCCAGGTCCCATCCGCCCGCGGGGTTCCCGCCGGGATCGCGGCCCTGGAGCGTATACCAGAATATCTGCCCGAGCGCCGTGGCGTCGGGTCCGAGCGTCGGCTCGACCTCCGCCGGCAAGTCGCCCGGCGGAAGGCTGTCAAGCTTCTCGATGACACGGCTTCGTGACCAGTAGAAATCCACGCCATCCTCGAAGACGACGTATATCTGGGAGAAACCGAAATACGAAAAACTCCTTACCTCCTCCACGCGCGGGATACCCATCAACGCGACGGTCAGCGGGTACGTGATCTGATCCTCGACATCTTCCGGCGAGCGTCCCATCCATTCGGTGAAGACAATCTGCTGGTTCTCGCCGATATCGGGGATGGCGTCCACGGGGACGGGGTCTCTCGGTAGGAAGCCAAGCTCCCAATCGAAGGGCGCCACCATGAGCCCGAAGGCGACCGTGACGATCAGCAGCATCGCCACGATGACCGGATTGGAAAGGCAGAACCCCATCAGACGGCCTACCGCCGACGTTTGCGCGTCGGGGTGCTGCGCCG
>SLEY01000668.1 GCA_007124535.1 Planctomycetaceae bacterium | reverse complement strand
GCGTCCATCGGCCGCTCCTGCTGCATCCGCAACGAGGCCATCAGCAGATCCCGGTTGCGCTGCCAGCCTCGACGCACCCGCGCCTCGCGCCGCATATCCGTCAGTTCGGGCGCCTGCTCCAGACGCCGAATGGCCTCTTCCGCCTGCTCCAGTTCGCCCAAGACCATCAGTTGGGCGGCCAAACGCGATTCCACCCGAGCCGAGATGTGTTCCAGCTGGTCATTCGCCCGGCGCCAGAGCGCGACGGCCTCCTGCGGCTGATCTCGCTGAACATAAAGATCCCCCAGTCCCACGTAAGCGGCCACGTGCCGGGAATCCAGGGTCTCCAGGATGCGGCGATACAACTGCATCGCCAACTCCGCCCCCGTCTGATGATCTTCGTCATCGATGGGCGAAGGTCGGCTGCCCTCTTCTTGAGCGGCGTAGTACCCGGCGGCCGCCAACAGGATCCGGATCGAATCCGGCCCGTGCTCCATCGCCGCGGCCAGTTCCTCCTCGACGCCGGGCAACTCGAACTGCTGCCGATACTGGAAACGCGTCAAATGGACCAGCGCGAGCGAATCCTCGTCACTGCTGGCCAAAAGCTGGTCCAACACGGCATCGGCGCCGGCGGAACGCTCCGCGGCCCCGGGCCAGGACTCACGCTGCTCGTCACTCAGTAACTCGGGGTGCTGGCGGAGGGTGGCCGCCAAGATCGTCGCCAACTCGATATCTGCCGGGTTTCCGGCATATGCCTGCTCCAATGCCGCCCCGACGCTCACCCCTTCCTCGCGCCGCAGGGCCGCCGGACTGGCTTGAAATTGATAGAACAGGGCGAGCGCACGGACCCGATGCGCCTCGGCATCCTCAGCCTGGTGGTCAATCAAGCGCTGCGCCTCACGGCGGGCTTCCGGAAACCGCCCCAATTCCAACAACAGTTCCGCCAGACCCCGCCGCAATTCGAACACGTCCTGTTCATCGTCCGCCACCCCCAACGCCTGATAATGCAGATCGATGGCACGCTCCCGACCGCCGGGCCCCGTCAACGAGCGTTTGAAGTACTGGGCCAAACGAATCCGCGCCGGCGCATCCTCCGGATGCAACCGCAGGTAGCGATGCGTGTAGTCCGCCGCCTCCCGCCAGGAATCCTCCTCGGCCAACGCCATGGCGCGCGCATTGAGCGTGGCCCCCAGACGTTGGATCTGGCGACCATGCCACCAGTACAGCCCGGGGACCGTGACCACCAGGCAGGCCAAGGTCACCAACACCAGGGGCCAATTGACCACCCGCACCGTGCGGCGGGGGGAACTCCGCTGCGCGCCGCTTTCCGTTGCACCCTTATTCCGGGGAGCCTCTTGTGCGTCGGCCGAATCGGCCGACGGGAGCGGCGAATCGTCGTTCACGTGCGTGGAATGGTCTCTTGCTGTCATGGGTTCTCGGAAAATCGGCTAATTCCGCTCTCCGCGCCGCGTGCCCGCCAGCGCTTATCCCTCGTCTTCACCGTAGTAGCCGCCATAACGGTATCGGTAGTGCGACAAAGGCACCTCATTGAACACGCAACCAATCACGTTCGCGCCGGCGCGGCTCAGACGGCTGTAGGCCCCTCCCACCTGCTCCTGACGACTGACATCCCGCCGCGTGCAGATCAACGTCGCGTCGGCCGCTTTGGCCACCACCAAGGACTCGCCCGCGGCCAAGACCGGCGGCGTGTCCACCACAACATACTGGTACGTATCGCGCAATTCCGCAAAAATGGCCCCCAAAAGCGGCGTGCCAAAAAGCTTGTGAGGGCTGCCTTTCAGCTTGCCGGCGGGCAACAGATGCAGCCGCGGGTGGCCATTGACCACCACCGCATCCTGCCAACGCAGCTCCTCACGAAGCACCTGGACCAACCCCTTTTCGTTGGAAACATCGAAAATCTCGTGCAGATTCGGGGCCCGCAAATCGCCGTCGATCAACAAAGTCGGCCGGTCGGCCGTGCGCGCCAGACTGATCGCCAACTGGGTGGCCAACGTCGTCTTGCCTTCCCGCGTGGCCGCACTCGCAATCGCCAGGATCTGGGCCTCCTGAAACGCATTGGTCAGCAACAGGCAGGTTCGCACGGATTCGACACTTTCCTCGAACAGCCGGTAACTGCGGCGGCTGCGACGATGGCCAAAATATCGGCTCCCCCCCGCTTGGAGCGGAAGCCGAGCGACCTCGCCAATCACCGGCAACTGGGTCTGAGCACGCAACTGATTCGACGTCATGACGTGGCGGCAGCGGAAGTCCCAGCCGACCGCCAGCAGCAACGGGAATCCAAACCCCGCGGCAAAGAACAGCCCCAACCGCTTGACGGGCAAAGTCTCAACGGGCCGGACCGGAACCGTCGCCTCCTCCATCACCTCCACACGCTGGGGCGCCCGCTGCTCGGTACGCAGCATGAACGAGCGCTGGGCAATCTGATCGAGCACCCCCTGGGCACGCCTCAATTCCGCACGCTTCAGTTCCAAACTCAAATTCTCGCCCGTGTACTGCTTGATGTCACCCAGCTTCTCTTCAAAGGCGGCCGTCAGCGCCCCCCTGCGAATCTCCTGCTCGCGGTAACGCCCCTTCAAATCCGCCAAACGCTGACGCTGACGCCGAACCTGCCCCTCCGCCAAATCGCCCTCGATCGGACCCCGCAATTCCTCGCGAAGCTGATCAAGCAACTCCTCCTCCAAACGAATCTCCTCCTCCAACACCTGATAGCGAGGCGACTGGTCGCCCTCCACCGCACTCAACCGCATCGATCGCAGCAAATCACGCTTCCGCTCAATCTCCTCCTTCCGCTGGCGAACCCGCGGATCGTCCGACACCACCCGTTCCACGAGATCCGGCGAGACACTCGAAGTGTGCGTCTCCAAAAACTCCTCCAATGATTCGATCTGGGCACGCAATACACTCTGCTCCACACTCAGACTGGTCAACTGGCCATGCAGGCTGTTCAGCGGGTACTGAAAGGAACTCTCTCCCATCTGCTGACCCGCAAACGGATCGCGACCCGTCTGGTCGATCGTCATCTGGCGAACCTGATCGCGCAGAAGTTCGACCTCGCGTTCGCTCGCCTCGCGTTCCAGTTCGAGAAGATCGATCAAACGCTGCTCGCGTCCCGATTCGTAACTCCCAACCAAACTGAGGTACTCGCTCGCGACCGCATTGACGATGGTTGCGGCGGCTCTCGGGTCCGAACTGGTCGCCGTCAGATGAAAATGCTCGGGGCTCCAAGCGCGGTTGATATTCACCCGGTGGCGCAGCGTTTCGATCGGTTCGGGCGCCTCGGCAATCTCGGCCAGCCGCGAGATGTCTTCACGACTCACCGCCGGCCCCAACACCAAATTGCTTCGCATCAATCCCAACTGGTTGTTCACGAAGCTGCGGTCCCGATTGGGGGAGACCAGATACGCATCACGGGTGTCGATCCACAGCAAGGCGCGTGCGCGAAAGACGGGTACAAACGTCGCGTAAGCGAACGCGGCGGAGAGGATGCCCAAAAAAAGCCCGGCGGGGATCACGTACATCCACCAGCGCCGCAGCGCCTCCCACACCAGCATCAGGTGGTTCGGGGACGGCATTCCCTCGGAAGATTTCCGGGCTCCCGGAGAGTCGAACGTGGTAGATTTCATGACTGTTGGACCTTTGCGGAAATCGCGGCCGAAGGCATGTCCCACCGTTCGACCTCGCGAAACAGGTTTCCCACATACCAGAGCACCAACCCGAACATGGACGCGGCGACCACAATCATAACCCAGCCGGCAAGATCATGCGAAAATTTGGCCGCCGCTTCCCCCGAAACATATTGATACAGCAGTCCGGTGATCACGATGCGAAAAGCGTTCACCGAAAGGGCGATGGGGATCGTGCTGATCAACAAAAGGCACTTCTCCCACCACGCGCGCCGCACGACGATGATGTAGGCAAAGGCCAAGGCGATGATGCTCATGAAAATCCGCAACCCGGAACAGGCCTCTTCAATGGCCATCTGGTGGTTGCCCAGCAAGATCGTGTGGCCCTCGGCAATCGCGGGTTGCCCCAGTATCTGGAAGGCCGCACTGCTGAGCCGGGTGGCTATCCCTTGCAAAGGGTGACTTAGCAGCCGCTCGGCACGGAACGGCAACGGGACGGCGAACCAGAGGAAAGCGATGGCGGGCAGCGCCCACGAAAACACCTGCCAACCATACAGCAGCCATACCACCCCGCCCACCCAAAACGCGATCGACCAACCATCCAGGGCGTCCACATAAAAGGCCGCAGCCGCCCAGCGAATCAGCCCCGCAGCCAACAAGAGGAAGAGACCGGGCCAAGCCAAACCCGAACGGACCGGTGGCAAACGATCCCGTCGCGCCCACAGGAAAAACAAAGACAAAGGCGCCACCAAAAAGCCATGAGAATAATCGGGCTCGCGGTCCCAAATCCGCACAAGTTCCACCAACGTGGGCCAGTACGCCCAAAGGAACACCAATCCAAACAAGGGCAACGCCGCCATCCGCAGCCATTGCAATGCCCGCGTCGCCTCCGGCGACAGCGGGGCCACCGCCTTGACCGCAACCTCGCTCTTCTTCGCAGAAACCGCCGACTGGGCGGAATTCCCCTCGCGACGCCGACGCTGCCGCAGTAAATCCCGCACCGCATCGTTCCGAAGCTTCTTCTTGTTGTTCTTCACCGGTCGTCTCTCGCCCCCCTACCCTATTACATCACCGCCTCTAACACCTAACATCAAACGGCCTATTAGAGGTAGTACTCAAGCAGGGACTCCGTTCTCTTGGGGCGCCACAACCTGCTGCCCATCCGGTCGGCAAACGCCCCACAAGGACTCGAAAATACCAGGATATCCGTCGGCGAAACACCGATTCCCCACGCCGATTGGCCACTGTTTCCCTCGACATGGCGGCGTCTTCCAGGAAGGCTGCCCAAAAAAGTGCCAGGGCAACGTCGGAACCTCAGGCTTGCCGCCGCCAGACGAATCCCGGCACTATACGCGAGCAGTTGCAGACGTCAAGTAGCCCGCAACGAATTAAACGCGTGGCCCCCCGAGAATTCGAAGAAACCGTCCCGGGGCCTGCGGATCCTTAACGCAGGGCCATTCGGGCGCCCTGGGTAACTTTCAACGTCTGCCGAAAACGAAACGGTTCGCAGGGGCCCCGCCAGCCAAAGGTTCTGGAAAAAATCTGGAATTCGCGCCCCGGAACATTGCAGAACCGGCCGCCACACGATAATGTGAAATGGCGGTGAACTTGCGCCAGGCAGTAACCAATCCGCATTCGCGGTGCAACAGCCTTTCCAAAAACGTGGGTGTTCTCATGGCCTCCAGGCCAAATGGCGACCAACAGGATGCGGGGAACCGCTCGCACGATCCCTTCCCACGTTTGCAACAGGCCATCACCCGGGATCGGGCACTGGTCGACCGTTGCCTGGCCGGCCGAAGCTCGGCTTGGGACGAATTGTATCGCCGCCACCACAGCCGGTTGCTGGCCGCGATCCGAGCGATGATCCGCTCCCCGAAGCCCGACGTGAATTTGACCGAAGAAATCGCCGCCCGCGTCTGGTATGCCCTGGTCGCCAATAATGCCCAACTGCTGGACCGCTTCGACGTGAAACGCGGTTGCCGATTGTCCACCTATCTGGCCATGATCGCCCGAAGCGAAGCCAGCAGCTTGTTCCGCTCGGAACGCCGCCGACGAAAACGAGAACAATTCGCCTCGCGTGCCGATCGGACACGCATGGCGACGGGAGAGGGCAGCACCCGCATCGATTGGCAAGAATTCCTCCCGACGCTCACCCCCCGAGAAAGGGAATTCCTGCTGGCGTTCCTCGTCGCTCATCCCCAGCAGCACGAGAAATCAATGTTCTCGGCCACCAACCGCTGGCAATTGAGCAGCCGCATCCAGCACAAACTGGAACGTCACATGGCGCCCTACGAACGTGACAGCTAAGCTCCAAAGATCGCCCGGAACTCCTCGGGCGAAATGCCGCGCAGCAACAGCCATCCCGCCCAAATCACCACGGCAACGGCAAGGCTCCATATCCCGAAAATGAGGATCAGCTTCCAAGAAAAAACGGCCCGAAGTCGATTCTGATGCACAAACGCCACCACCTGGTCCGTCATCGCGTCCGACGTGTCCACCCCATCGTCGAGGTCGCTTCCTCCAGGACCGTCACCTTTCGAGGATGCGTTCATGAGTTGCTCGGGCTCTCCAAGCCGGTTCCCGATCCCCTCACCTCAGATCGGTTCCACCATAAAGTCATCGATCTCCACCGAAACCCCCTGCTGAAGGTAATTGACGGCGATTAACAAGCGGGTCTTCCCGTTCCGCCGGAGAATCCGGCCCTCCAAACCTCGCAAAACACCACGCCTGACCCGCACCCACGCGCCCGCCGACAAACGACTCTCCACCGTCAGCGGCGCGTCGCTGGCAATCAAATCACGCACCTGCCGCAGATCGGTCAGCAATTCCCCGGGGGTCTCCACGGAAAGGATCCGAGAAATCCGATTGGTGGTGAGGGTGGCGACCCGTTGATCCTCCGTGCCGTACATGAACACATAGCCGGTAAACAACGGCAAATACGCACACCGACGACGACCGCGGACAAACTGCCGAGTGCGAACCAGGGGCAAGTAAAAGGGGATCTCGTGGGCGAGCAGGTGACGCGCCAAGGCCTTTTCCTGACGCGATTTGGCGTAAATCGTCCACCAACGCCACTCCTCGCCGCGCTCGCATCGCGGC
>SLEY01000319.1 GCA_007124535.1 Planctomycetaceae bacterium | reverse complement strand
TCGACCGGCTCATCGACCGGCTCATCGACCGGCTCATCGACCGGTTCGTCGACCGGCTCATCGACCGGTTCGTCGACCGGCTCATCGACCGGCTCATCGACCGGTTCGTCGACCGGTTCGTCGACGGGTTCATCGACGGGTTCATCGACGGGTTCATCGACGGGTTCATCGACGGGTTCATCGACGGGTTCGTCGACGGGTTCATCGACGGGTTCATCGACGGGTTCGTCGACAGGCGCCGGGGCGGGTTCTGCGTCGTAGACCGGCATCTCTTCGGGAGCGCAACCGGTGAAGGTCAGCGACAGGAAGCCAAAGCAGAACAGAATCAAGAGTGTTGCAAGTCGTTTCATAAGGGTCACCTTTCCAATGAAATTCAGACGCGGTTGATCGACGTCGGCCGGTCGATCCGCGGCTCGAACCGGCTCCCAAGGAGGATGAGTCCTCGGCCGGTCGATTTATTCCGCACAAGCGGCCTGATTTTTGGGAAAATCGGTAGCGATCGGCAGTTTACATTGGCCTGCGACCAGGACTTGGACCACCCGGCCTTGAAGTTCCCAGCCTGCCAACGGCGTGTTCACGCTTTTCGAACGAAAACGGGAAGGGTCGACGGTCCATCGTGCCCGAGGATCGATGATCACGATGTCCGCATCGGCGCCAATCCGCAGGGTGCCTTTGTTGATCCCCAGTACCCGGGCCGGATTGGTACTCAGTTTGGCCAGCGCGCTCAGCCAATCGAGGTGTCCCGGCTGGATCAAACGGGTGTTGATCAGAGACAGCGTGGTTTCCAGGGCGACCATACCGAAAGGCGCTCGATCGAGTTCCCGCATTTTTTTCTCCAGAGCCCGGGGCGTGTGGCCGCTGGAGATCACGTCCAAGGTACCATCGACCAGACCGGCGATACAGGCATCGACATGGTCCTGGGAGCGTAAGGGCGGGTTGACTTTGCAATTGGCATCGAAGCTTCGGAGGCAGTCTTCGGTCAAGAACAGATTGGGGGGCACGACCCCGGCGGTGACTTGGCCGCCACGAGCCTTGACCCGGCGAATCTGTTCCACACTGCCGGCACTTGACACGTTCAGCAGGTGCAGGCGTCCGCCGGTGGCTTCGGCCAGTCGCAGATCGCGGCTGGCCATCACATCTTCGGCCTCGGCTGGCAAGGCGGCCAGGGCCAAGACGACGGAAATCCGCCCTTCGTGCATGATCCCGTTATGCGACAAGCTCAGTTCTTCCGGGTGGCTGAAAATCGGCTTGTCAAACATCAGGCAGTATTCGAACGCCCGCCGGAGGAGTTCGGAATTCTGAATCGGTTGGGGAGCATCGGTAAAGGCCACCGCACCCGCCTCGACCAACGCCCCGATTTCGGCTAATTCCTTGCCCGCCCGGTCCTTACTGACACAAGCCGCCACGAACACGTGACAGTTCCCCGCGCGGGCCACCTTCTGGCGAATGAACTCCACACTGGCTTGGGAATCGATGGGCGGCTCCGTGTTCGGCAGACAGACGATCGAGGTGAAACCGCCGGCAACCGCTGCGGCCGTGCCGGTCTCGATCGTCTCGTCCTCCTCGCAGCCAGGCTCCCGCAACTGGCAACTCAAATCGACCAACCCCGGGGCGACGATGTGGCCGCTGGCGTCGATCACCTGAAAGTCTTCATGGGGGGATACGTCA
Organism: Planctomycetaceae bacterium; assembly: GCA_007124535.1. Classification (GTDB taxonomy): domain Bacteria; phylum Planctomycetota; class Planctomycetia; order Pirellulales; family Pirellulaceae; genus SLMF01. The sequence goes on along the minus strand of SLEY01000319.1, from coordinate 5,065 downwards.
TACCCTGAAATGTGTCCATCTTCAATCAACAGATTGGTAATCCGGTCCAGCGGCTGGCTGGGATCAATGACACGGCCATTGGTGAGGAGAATTCGACTCATGGCGGGCCTTCCTGCTCTCGGGGCGTCCAAACGTGGCGGCTCGACGCCAGAATGTAAGCCGCGAGGGCCCGTTTCACAAGACGGCAGAAATCGCTCTTGACGCCCTCTCCCCGCCCTGCTACTTAACCAGCCCGTGGAAAACCAGCCTAACTTGTCCTTATCGTCACTGGCAACCCCGATGATTGAGCCCGTGTTCCGAAAATCTTCCGAACCGCTGCACGGGCTGATTGCGCTCGTCCTGCTTGCGGCGTTCGCAGTATTCCGTAGCGTTGGCTATGGAACGGAGCATGCCCCCACCCCTTTGACGGGAACTCCCGAGGCGACTCCCCTCCCGCCGTCCGGCTGGACCGGCCCCACATCGTTGTACCAGCAGCCCACGTACGATCCCTACTCGACGCAACCCAGCATGTCGGCTCCCTCGCTGTTGAGTCCCCCCGCGGGTACAGGTCAGGCCACCCCGGGGGCCAGCGAGATGCAGCCCTACCACGGGCAACCGACCTTGGGAGCTCCGCAGGCGGCCCCGGGTTTCGGGTCGCAAACGCCCCCCGCTTTGTTCCCCCAGACGCCCTATAGTCCGTTTCCCGGCGCCGGTGGCGGCGATCTGTCACCCCTCCGATTGTTCCAGAACGTGCGTTTGAGTGACACCTGGTTGTATGGAAGCAGTCCGGGGGATCTGCAGATCCACGACATTTATCTGACCACCACCCTGGCGTTTCCCAATTTTATGTGGACCGGCCAGCCCTGGTTTGTCTCGCCCGGATTCGGCTTGCACCTGTGGGATGACCGTCCGTATGAGCCGCCGGATGATCCGCGTGTCCGCTTGCCTTCACGAGCCTATAGCGCGTTTCTGGACTTGGGCTGGCAATCCGACCCGCAAAATGTGTTCGGGGTCGAACTTTCAGGCCGTTTGGGCGTGTTCTCGGACTTTGACAAAGTGAAGTCCGACAGTTTTCGACCCAAAGGCGTCGCCTTGATGCGGTATAACTTGACTCCGAATCTGGCGGTCAAAGCGGGGGTCGAATACCTGAATCGCGTCGATGTCAAAATCCTGCCCGCAGGCGGATTCGTGTGGACGCCCAACCCCCAAACTCACTGGGAGGTTTATTTCCCCCAACCGCGTCTGGCGAATTACCTGACCACGATCGGCACCCGCGAGCTGTGGTGGTACGTGGCGGGCGAGTACGGTGGGGGCGTGTGGACCGTCACCCTGCGGGATTCCGATCCCTCCGACCCCGATAATATCCCGGGAAGGACGCTGATGGATGTCAACGACCTCCGCGTTTCGCTGGGGATCGAATTGAACCAGCCCGGAGCGAGGAATCTCAGTCAGGGCGGATTATTTCTGGAAGCGGGCTACGTGTTCGAACGGGAAGTGGTGCTGTTGGCCTTTCCCGACGAAAACTTCAAGATTGGGGACACGTTTATGGTGCGAGGCGGAATCGCGTTTTAATCCGATGGACTTTCATGACGATTCGAAACCGGAGCCTTCGCCCGACGTCGGCCGCTTGGTTGGTGCTGTTGCTGGCGGCAACTCGATTGAGTGGCCATGAGTTGCCCGGATCGTTACGCCGATTGCCACCGATCGACCTGACCGCCTACGATCCCCTGGCGACATCCACCGCGGATCCCGCGGCTCCGTATCCTTCCGGTTCTTATTTGTACTTGGACGAATCCACGGCGCCGCGCGCCGTTCCCGGGTACGCCCCGCCCCCGGTGCTACCAGCTCCTCCCGATGTTACCCAGTTTGAGCTGCCCGGGGAGGTGTTTCCGCCTCCCCAACTGGAACCGTTCAAAAGCGGCTTCTTCCAGAAACTGGGCTTCACGACCACGGGGATCTTCCGGGACGGTCGCGAGGGGTTGGGGATCCTCGAAACCGAATTGGTGGCCGCGTTTGCCCTCCCGGCCCCGACGACGGAGAGCCCGCTGATCCTGGGCCCCGCGTTGCAAGTCGATTTTGTGGATGGGCCGGCCGCAGTCGAATTGCCCAGCACCTTGTATGCGGGAGTTTTCGATTTGATGTGGCTCCCGTCGATCCATCCGCGAACTCTGGTGATGCTGGCCGTCACCCCGGGATGGTACAGCGATTTCGGCGACGGCGACGCCGGCGCCTTCCGGCTGACCGGCCGAGCCCTGGTACGCTACGATTGGGCGCCCGACCAGACGCAGGTGGTGTTGGGGATCCTCTATCTGAATCGCTTGCGTCGCCGCTGGTTGCCCGTGGCCGGTTTGATTTGGAAGCCTCGACCGGACCTGGAGTTCGATCTGATCATGCCGCAGGCCAAAATTGCCCGCCGTATCGCTTGGGGACGTGATTTCGAGGACTGGGTCTTTTTGGGAGCCGGATTCGGCGGCAACGACTGGGCGGTCGTGCGGCCGGACAACCAGCGGGATCAGTTGAGTCTGCTGGATTGGCGACTCACTGTGGGTTGGGAACGACGGCGTGATGGGGGCGCCAGGCTGCATTTCGAAGGGGGCTATGTCTTTTCCCGTGAGATCCGCTTCGCCTCCAGCGAGCGTTACCGCCCGAACGACACGTTCCTGCTCCGCGCCGGCATCAGCTTCTGAGGCCCCTGCAGCCGCGAACGGGCCCCCAGCTTTCCCCAATCTGAACTACGATGGATCGACTCGGGCGCCCATCCACTCTTCGTCCGCGCCCGCTTCGAGGCCGGCGGTCACATCGGCTTTTTCGCCCCGAATGGTCAGTATAATCAATTAGGGGGGTCGATCGGCCTGAGAGCACCGAATTCTTCCCACCAATTCCAATCCGTCCATTTCCGGCATGCCCCAATCCAGGACCGCGAGTCGCGGGGCATCCGGTCGTTGAAACTGCCTCCAAGCCTCATTGCCATGAGGGGTCTGCAGGACGTCGTAGGCCTCTGTCCACGCATCGTGACCGGCATCCCGGCCATATTCCCGGCAACCGACGCCCATTGTAAACTGAATCTCGAAATAACAACATCGCATGACGGAGATTCTCGGGCGGTCGCGGCGGCGCCCCGCCCGCGTCCCGGGCACCGACTTCTGCTCAGTAAGGAAGGGAACCATGAACGCACGCAAACATTTCGGGCGAAGCGCCGCGCGTCGGATCGTCGCCGGTTTGGCGGTTCTGATGGCAATCACGGCCGGCATGCCCTTTCGCGGGCAGGCGGAGGAAATGCGGATCCGGATCTACGTGGGTACTTATACGCGTGCCGGCAGCCAGGGTATTTATCTGCTGCATCTGGACCCGCAGACCGGTGCATTGGACGAACCCGAATTGGTGGCGCAATTGGCCAATCCCGCGTTCCTTGCCCGGCATCCGGAACGTGACTGGCTGTACGCAGTCAGCCAAGTGGGTGATTTTCAAGGCGAGCGGAGCGGCGGGGTCTACGCGTTCCGCATCGATCCATCCACCGGCCGCTTGACGAAAGGGAACACCCGGCTGTCGGGTGGGGCGACCGCCTGCCATTTGAGCCTCGACCGGTCCGGTCGCTACGTGCTGGTTGCCAACTACAGCGATGGCAATGCCCGCGTTTTTCCCGTGCTGGAGGACGGCCGTCTGGGCGAGGCGAGCGATTCGGTCCAGCATGAGGGTTCCAGTGTCGATCCCCGCCGGCAGCGAGGTCCCCATGCCCATTGGATTCAAACCGATCCGACCAATCGGTTTGTCTGGATCGCCGATTTGGGCCTGGACCGGGTGATGATCTACCGTTTCGATGCGGAGCGGGGTACGCTTCGGCCCCACAATCCGCCGTGGGTCGAGCTGGCCCCCGGCGCCGGCCCGCGGCATGCCGCCTTTCATCCGTCGGGCGAGCGAGCTTATGTGATCAACGAACTGAACTCGACCATCACGGCCTGGGACTACGCTCCGCAGCAAGGCGTGGCCCGCGAGATCCATACGGTTTCGACTTTGCCCGACGACTTCTCCGGCGAGAACACGACGGCCGAAATCCTGATTCACCCCTCGGGACGGTTCCTTTACGGTTCCAACCGCGGCCACGACAGCTTGGCCGTCATGGCGATCGATCCGGATACGGGTCGGCTGCAGCCCGTGGAGTACGTACCGACCGGTGGGTCGATCCCCCGCAACTTTGGCATCTCTCCCGAGGGCCGATTCCTGGTGGTCGGCAATCAGGGTTCGGATTCGTTGGTGGTCTTTCGGATCGATGACACGACGGGGCGGCTCCGGCCCACCGGCCACCGCGCCTCCCTTTCGATGCCGGTCTGCGTGCGGATGGAGTTGATCCACCCCTGAAGAGCGAGGATTCAATGGAGGATTCAATGGACGTCCGCAACATCGACCGCGTTCCCGCGTTCACCACCAAAGACGGTTCCCAGATCCGCGAACTGCTGGCACACCGCAACTCGTGCCTCCGGAACCAGAGTTTGGCCGAGGCCCGGCTGCCAACCGGTTGCGCCACGCTCGCGCATCATCACCCGCGGACCGAAGAGATTTATTACATTCTGGAAGGCTCCGGCCGCATGCAGGTGGACGATCAGACGGCCGACGTGGCGGCGGGAGATGCCATCGCCATCCCCCCCGGATCCCAGCATCAGCTGACCAATACGGGCCCGATCCCGTTGACGTTCCTCTGCTGCTGCGCCCCGGCTTACGAACATGACGATACGGTGATCGAGTGACGCCCGCTCTGGCGTCACTGGCCCGGAATCGTTGATCGGCACGTGGACTCGCTCGTCTAACCCCTTTCCCGCGCCATTAGGCAACTCGCAGGAAATAATCGACCCGCCGTTTTGTGGCCGATGTTTGACCGAGCCACCGCGCCGACCGAAGGTCTCCAATATCCCGGGAGACCTTCGGTCGGCGGTTTCGGCGGGGTCGGGATGCCCTTGGTCGGCGGGGTCGGGAGACCCTCGCCGAACGGGGAACGGGGTAGATTATTTCCTGCGAGTTGCCTTAGAAGTCAACCATCGCCTTCATGACCCCCTGTTCGTACCCGGCCACCAGATCAAAGGCCTGTTTGGTC
>SLEY01000053.1 GCA_007124535.1 Planctomycetaceae bacterium | reverse complement strand
CGGCGCACGCGCCGAGCACGTCTGCGCCTGGCTCTGGCGACCCGTCAGCACGGGAGAGCCCGCCGCCATCTGCATCGCCCCCCGCTTGCTCGCCAGTCTGACACCCCACTCGGAACAGGACGCCGCCGTACCCCCCCCAACCGGTCGTGAGGTCTGGGGCGATACGAAACTGAGTTTCGAACAACCGCTCAGCGGCCCCTGGAAAAACCATTTCACCGGCCAACCTTGCCCGCTGCACCAGAACCAACTCCAACTGGCCGACGCCTTGGCCGAATTCCCGGTCGCTCTCCTGTCCACCGAGCCCTAGGGCCCCGAATCACCGTGGGAAATCGAACGGCTATGCGCGCGGTCACGGGCCGCATCGCGAACGCAGGGGCTACGCGGGGGTTCGCCCCGTATGACCAGCCAACTGCCGCTCGACGTACTTGGCCAGGATGTCGGTTTCCAGATTGACCGGATCGCCTTTCTGGAGCGCCCCCAGCGTGGTGATCGACAAGGTGTGGGGGATCAGTGCCACACTGAAACGGACGTCTTCCACGTCGACCAGAGTCAGGCTGACCCCGTCGACGGCGATCGAGCCTTTGCTGGCCAATTGGCGGCCCAAGCGGGCGGGCATGCGGAACCAGAAGGTGGACCAGTCCTTTTCGTCGATCCGCTGGTCCAGATGGCCGAGCCCGTCGATGTGCCCGGTGACGAAATGGCCGCCCAATTCATCGCCGATTTTCAGCGAGCGTTCCAGGTTGACCTGGCTGCCTTCCTGCAAGCGGCCCAGGTTGGTGCGGCTGAGCGTCTCCGCACCCGCATCGAAACCGAAGGTCTTCCCGTCGGTTTCGACGACGGTCAGGCAGCAGCCGTTGACGGAGATACTGCAGCCGATCTCGACGCCGCGAGCGACTTCCTCCGATTCGATCACCAGACGGACGCCCGGGGGATCGGCGATCAGCCGGCGGACGATTCCCATACGTTCCACGATTCCACTGAACATCAGATTGCGGCTCCTTGTGACTGGGCTGCCGGAGTGGTCGGTCAAGCTCTACAATGGCTGGGGTTTCCTGCGCGGACCGTTGGGCGGCTTGCCCCCCGGGTCCCGCGGGGGTTATCACCCCGGCCCGCCCGCCTCGAGCGGCGGCCCGGGCCCGGGGCGGGTTGGTCCCGCTCGCCCATCGTAGGGCGGACCGGTGGGAGCTTTCAAGACAGGGTCAGCCCGAAAGCGGGGGTTCTCGCCAAGTGGAGAAGACGCGGCAAAGGAGGATCGCATGAAATTGATCAAGGTGGCTGCGGCCGTGTTGAACCAGACGGCGCTGGACTGGGACGGCAACGCCGCGCGGATCGTGAGCGCGATTCGGGCAGCCCGCGAGCAGGGGGTGCAGGTGCTGTGCTTGCCCGAATTGTGTATTTGTGGCTATGGTTGCGAGGATGCCTTCCACTCGCCGCACGTGCCGCGGATGGCCGCTCGGGTATTGGGCGAGATCCTGCCGGAGACACGCGATCTGATCGTTTCCATCGGTTTGCCGCTGTGGTACGGCGGGGGGCTGTTCAACAGCGTCGCCCTGGCCGCCGGCGGGCGGCTGTTGGGCTTTGTGGCCAAACAGCATCTGCCGAACGACGGGATCCATTATGAACCCCGCTGGTTCCGCCCCTGGCCGGAAGGGCACGTGGCCCAGATCGCTTTGGACACCGCCCACTACCCGCTGGGCGATCTGGTGTTCGACTGCGGGGGCCTCCGCTTGGGCTTCGAGATCTGCGAGGACGCCTGGGTCGGGAATCGAACCGGGGCGACCCTGGCTCGCCGCAACGTGGACCTGCTGCTGAATCCCAGTGCCAGCCATTTCGCGTTCGGCAAGCATGAGATTCGCCGGCGTTTCGTGCTGGAAGGCTCGCGCTCGTTGCACGTGGCCTACATTTACGCCAATCTGGTGGGGAACGAGACGGGCCGAGCCATCTACGACGGGGACGCGATGATCGCGGCCGAGGGCCGGTTATTGGCCAGCGGCCCGCGATTCTCCTTCGCCGATTATCACTTGACCACCGCCGTGGTGGATTTGGACGTGGGGCGGATGAATCGCGCGCGGACGGGCAGTTTCCGAGTGGATATCCACCGCACGGATACGGGCTGTGTCCGGTCCGAGTTCGCTTTTCCGCCTGCGACCCCCGAGCCGCCGGCGGTTCGCACGCCGGACTGGGAGTCGGGTGCGTATCGCAAGGAGGAAGAGTTCGCCCGGTCCGTGGCGCTGGGGCTGTTCGATTACCTCCGCAAGAGCGGCACCCGCGGTTTCGTGGTCTCGCTCAGCGGCGGCGTGGATTCGGCAACCGTGGCCACGCTCTGCACCCTGATGGTCCAACTGGGAACCACCGAACTGGGCGGGGCGGGATTCGCCAAGAAACTGGCGGCCCTCCGCGAACTCGATCCCTCGCAGCAGCCGCGGCAGGTCGTCCGCCAACTGCTGACCTGTGTCTATCAGGCAACTCGCAACAGCTCCGAAACCACGCTGCGGGCCGCGCGCGAGTTGGCCGAGGCGCTGGGGGCCGAGTTCTACCACTTCCAGATCGACGAACTGGTCCAGCAGTATGTGGCCATGGTCTCCCGGGCCATCGGGCGGCCCTTGGATTGGCAGCAGGACGATTTGGCCCTGCAGAACATCCAATCGCGCGTCCGTTCGCCCGGCGTCTGGCTGGTCGCCAACCTGCGGGGCGCCCTGCTGTTGTCCACCAGCAACCGGAGCGAGGCGGCGGTGGGTTATGCGACAATGGACGGAGACACCAGTGGCGGGCTGTCGCCGATCGCGGGCGTGGACAAGGCCTTTCTGCGGCGCTGGCTGCAGTGGATGGAACGGGAGGGGCCCGCGGGATGGGGTCCGCTGCCGGCCCTGGCCGCCGTCAATTGCCAAGCCCCGACGGCCGAATTGCGCCCGCCGGAAACCAGCCAAACGGACGAAGCGGATTTGATGCCCTACGAGGTGCTGGACGAGATCGAACGGGCGGCGATCCGCGACAAGTTGGCTCCCAGCGAGGTGCTGGCCCAGATGGTGGTCAAGCCGTGGTCGTACCCGCGCGAGCAACTGGCCGAGTGGGTGGCCCGGTTCTTCCGTCTCTGGTGCCGGAACCAATGGAAACGCGAACGTTACGCGCCGTCCTTCCACTTGGACGACGAGAACCTCGACCCCAAGACCTGGTGCCGCTTTCCGATCCTCTCCGGCGGTTTCGCCCGCGAACTCCGCGAATTGACGTCGCCCCCCGGCGATCCGTGCGGCGAGGAACCCGTGTTGTGAATTCCCCGAACAAAGACCTCGAAGGAGTGCAGGATGCTCTGAACCTGCCGCCACGGAACGCCCAAAGCCCCGCGCGGTACGATCGCCGAGTGCGATGTTGGTAAGCGCCGTTTCTCGAAAGTTAAGGGCAATCGGTCAGCAGATCCTATGGTTGAATTCAGTATTCCATCAAGGCCTGGATTGGAAGCCATACTCGAAGACGCGATACTTGGCACCCGGGAGGGGGGGGTGGCGGCCGCAAGTGGTGCATCGGCCTCCATGCGACACGTTTTTTTCGTGATCGCCACTTCGATCCCCCGCGTTTCGAGGGCTGCGGCGTTTTCGCGGGCCCTTGCCACTTCCGATTCCGGGTGAAAAGGGGACCAGTTTTCCGGCGATGAGGTGGCCAGTCAGCCGGTTGCGGGGCGAGTCGATTGTTGGGATGGAGAGGCCGTTTGTCGCCTTGGAACCGGCGTTCCGGTGACGCGGCAGAAATGGACGGCGGCCCAGAGGTCGAGTTGATTGCCAGCCGAGCCGCAGGCGAAACCGCGGTAGACGTGCCGCTGGAGATTCACGGAGAACCTCGGCGGGAAGACGGCGGGGCAGTGCCGTAGCGGGCAGTGGCCGTGGAGTTGGGGACTGCGGCCACGCAGGGGACCGAAGCCTAACTGTTCCAGGACTTGACTCATGGGGATCTGCGCGCGGAGGGCCGCGTAGTCGATCGGTGCAAGGTCGGGATGCGACATGGCGAGGACTTGGTTTGCTTCGACGGCGGCTTCGGTCGCTGGGCGCGGTGTGCCCGATACGATTTGCCTTCGAGCTTCAGCGGGATGGCGACGTCCACCACCCGATCCATGAGGGCCATCGCCAAGGGGGATCGTCCAAATAGTCGGCCCAGATCTTGGAGTCCATATCGGTCACCAAGCTGGTGCTCCGCCGGGGACTGCGCCCATCGATGACTTTGTACATCAGGCTGGCGGCTTGCGGCGAGAGCGTCCGCTCCAACCGTTCGAAGCCGAACTCGTCGATGATCAACAACTCGACGCGTGTCTGGTATTTCAGGCGCGTCGGGAGGCTCCGGTCGGCCAACGCAGCGGTGAGATCCCGCAGGAGTTCGGCGCTGGTCGTGTAGCGGGCATGATAGCCCAGCACGCGGCACTGGCGGCCCACGGCTTGATGGCGAGACTGCTCGCGACGCTTCTCGCGTCCCCTCTCGGTTTTGCGATATTCAGCCGCTGCCCGACGCCGAGACCAAATCCGCGCCGCTCGACGACAGGCTGTGCTACCGTAGCGACTGAACGGATGCAACGGGGAAAACACCCGCTGGCATCCTTTCAACCGACAGCGACGCCGGCGTGCGCCACAACAGACGCCCGCTTGCCAAACCGAACACAGGCAATTGCGATGCGTTGGGCTCAAGGGAGCCTGTATTCCCAACCGGTCAAGTCTCGGAGCGGAGTCCTCGCTCTTCTCCGTTGCGTTTCTTCAAACCCCATCGTCACTTCCCGGACGATGCCCTAGCCTCCATTCTAATTGGGGCCCCCTTCCGCGTCACTACCAAACCGGCCCCTGGTCCCCGGACGACCGGAAACCAATGGTTCCGATCCGGTTCCCTGGCTCCGAAAAACTGGTCCCCTCCCCCGCCGGGCGCCGCAACCGAGAACGCGGCACACCTCAAGCAGCATTTTTCTTTCCCTCTCCTCCCTCGTCCGGCCGCTGGGGAGGTGAGGGAAAGAAAAATGCGGACCATCGGTGCTTCGGTCTTTCGTTTTTCTGTATAAGAAGATTCCGCCTCAGAGCGTTAACGCTTGTTCCACGTGGTCAGCCCCAGTTCCTGGCGTAGATCGTGCAGCCAGCCGCTGGCCCGCAGGCCTCGAAGACGACCCAACCCATCTTCTGGGCGGAAAGAAAGCTCCGGAGATACCCTCGATTGGTGGGAACGCTCGGGACGCGTGACTCCTGGGACCGAGGATCGAAAAAACAGCACATGGAGTTGGATTTGCCCAGATCGATTGCTAAAATGGGGGCGTTGGAGCTGGGTTCAAAGCTCATCGTCGAATCTCCGTTGGCTTGGGGTTTCGTTCCTGTCGCACGCCCGGTGCGTGACGACCGCCTGGTGAGCCGTGGTATCAGCCGACCCAGCCCCACGCCACGGACTTGCATGGATTGATTACGTGCTGGAGACTAAAGGAACATCGCAATGGGACTTGATACCATAGAACTCGTAATGGAAATCGAAGAGGCTTTCGACATCTCAATCCCAGACGATCGCGCCAGCAAGATGCTAACCGTCGGCGACGTGTACGAATTCATACTCGAAAAGACTGCTGACGCAACCTTGAAATCTAGCACTTGCTTGACTGCGGCTGCATTTTATGATTTGCGTCGACATTTGCGTTTCCTTGGTTTGGCGCAGTCGGAGATTCGTCCTAAAACGAAATTGGAGCGAGTGTTCCCGTTGATTGGGCGTCGGTCCTATTGGCAAACTCTTAGTTCCCGAATAGATTTGCGTTTTCCTCGCCTCGGAAGACCATCGTGGCTTGCCCTTCTCAATTGCATGCTTGTGGCAATCGTAGTATCTGCTTCCTTTCTCGGTTTTGCACAACAGAATGTGGTAGCCGGAATCTTCGCTGCCGTAGTGCTTGGCGCCATTAGTTCCGCCATACTAATGTTCCTGACTCAACCATTTGCAATTTATCCCGCGTCAACTTGCTCAACGATTCGTGATCTCGTGACAAACCTTGTCGCGATTAACTACAACACTCTCGCTACTCGATACTCGACTCGCAACCCAACCGACGTTTGGAATGCGTTACAATTGATCGTCGCCCAGCAACTTGGAGTTGATCGACGCGCGGTGGTGCCTCACGCACGATTCGTCCAAGACCTTGGCGCGGACTAACGAAGCACGTACCCAATCCGATGGACCGAAGCGGTGGATCGGCCGCTTCCTGATGCAAAATTTACTTGCCACCGCTCGGTCATCGGGGGCGTGGTGCGACAAGGCTGAACAGGAAGGCAGGTGCCGTGCCACCGAAAGTCCGGAAACTGATAAAACCCCTAGAAAGAGCGGGTTTCGAAGTTCTTGGGGGCAAGGGGAGCCATAGGAATTTCGTTCACCCGAATGTGTCGAAGCCTGTGACGATTTCCGGCAAACTCGGGGATGATGCCAAGAAGTACCAGATAGGGGCTGTAAAAGACGTCGTTCAGGAGTCTAAGAAATGAAAGAAAGCGCACTTTACGCCAAGATTGTGGAGTGGTCAGAGGAGGATCATTGCTTTGTGGGCAGTGCACCAGGACTGGTCTACGGGGGTTGCCACGGCCCGGACGAGAAGGAGGTTTTCGCGGAACTCTGCAGGATCGTGGATGAAGCCATCGAACTTTATCAAAAGGAAGGAAAGCCGCTTCCGCCTCCTACCGCTGGCCGCGAACTTGCCAACACTCTGCAGCGCCTCGTATAACAAGATGCTGCACTCGGACGGCAGCT
>SLEY01000291.1 GCA_007124535.1 Planctomycetaceae bacterium | reverse complement strand
GGTGTCCTTCCGCGTGGCGACCTGCGGCATCAACGTGCCGGGCACCGTCTATCGTCTGGACGATGTGCCGATCCCCCTGCGCCCCGTCTTCCCCTCGCCCCATCCCAGCGACTTGGACGTATTGCAAGGCATCGAGCGTCGGGTCCGCGAGTTGAAATCCGCTGGCGCCGTGAATGATCGTGTTTCGGCTCCGCGAGATCGCCCTTGCAGGATCTCGGGACCGGTTGCGGCCGCGGCGGGCGAGCGATCATAATGGAGGGCCCGGGGCGTTTGCCGCCCCACCACCCTCGATGTCCCCACCGGAGGAAGCTTGCGATGAAAACGTCCGACAAGGCCGCCGACCCGCTCGATCGGCGGGCGTTCCTGCTGGCCGGTTCCGCAGCCGGATCGGCCTGGGCGCTGGGCGGCCCGGACGGCATCGCCTCAGATGGGAAAGGTCATGAGATGACCGCGGCGGAAATGGCGGATCGACTGCTTGAATGCCTGGGCGGGCCCTGGCCGCAGCCCTGCGATTTGGAACCCGAAGTGCGTGAAATCCGGCCGGAGGCGGGCTATCGCGTCGAATCGCTGACGTACCAAGTCGAACCGGACGATCGGGTCCCCGCCCTGCTGCTGGTCCCGGACGGTGTGGATGCGGAGCATCCGGCGCCGGCGGTGGCTGTCTGGCACCAGCACAACGGGCAGTGGGATTTGGGCAAGAGCGAACCGGCGGGCTGGGCGGGCGACCCGATGCATCATACGGGCGCCGCCTTGGCGCGCGAGGGCTATGTCGTCCTCTGCCCCGATGCCTTGGGTTTCGAGGAGCGGCAGAGCGACCGTTTGCGGGGCGGCGATTTCGAGCGTTTCGAGTTCCTGCGTTACGTGGTGGCCGGCAAGTGCATGGCTTGGAAGAACATCCTCGATATGCGGCGCGCGATCGACTATCTGGCGGCCCGGCCCGAGGTGGCTCCGGAACGGATCGGCTGCTACGGCCATTCCATGGGTTCGACGCACACCTGGCTGGTCGGCCCCTGGGAGCCGCGGCTGAAGTGCCTGGTGGGCAACTGCTGCCTGCCGACCTATGCCGCCATTCATCGCTTGGGGATCCTGCATTGCTTCCCGAACTTCATTCCCGGCTGGTTCCAATACGGCGACACGCCGGACATTGCCGCCCGAATCGCCCCGCGGGCCTTGCATCTGAATTTCGGCGAATTGGACGGGGGCAGCCCGATCGCGGAAGTGCGGGCGGGGGTCGAGCGGATCGCCCACGCCTATCGGGCGGCCGATGCCCGGGAGCAATTCACCCATTTCATCGAACCCGGCGCCGGCCATGTGCTGTCCCCCGCCATGTGGCAGCGGGTTCGCGAAGTGTTTGCTCGGCATCTGCAGGGATAAGCGAACGACGTCTGGAAAAAGGAGGACAACCGATGGAACAGCCGGTGACGGCTTTGGAACTGGCCCGGCGGCAGATTGTCGCCGCCCGCGAGTATACCGATTCATTGCTGGCCGAACTTGAGCCGGAGGAGTGGGTCCGGGCGCCGGGCGGGACGACTTCGATTGCCTGGCAGGTAGGGCACCTGGCGATGGCCGAGTACGGGTTGTGCTTGTTTCGCATCCGGGGTCGGCGCGAGACGGATCTGCAGTTGATGTCGGGTCGTTTCCGCAAGCAATTCAGTCGCGGTTCGACGCCGCCGTCGGATCCCGCCCGCTGTCCGCCCCCGGAGGAGATCCGGCGGGTCTTTGATCGCGTCCACCAGCAGGCTCTGGAGGAGCTGGCCGGTTTTTGCGAGGCGGATCTGGCGGAACGGATCGAGGAGCCGCATGTGGTGTTTGACACCAAGTTAGGCGCCCTGTTCTTCTGTGCCCACCACGAGATGTTGCACGCGGGCCAGATCGGTCTCTTGCGGCGCTGGTTGGGCAAGCCGCCGATTCGTTGACCCCGGGTTCCGCGTATGCCACCGCTTGTGACACTGGAAGACTTGCGTCTGCGTTTTCGGGGTCCGCCGCTGTTGGACGGGATCGGCTGCCGGATCGATCCGGGCCAGCGGATCGGGCTGTTGGGCCGGAACGGCGCGGGCAAATCCAGCCTGCTGCGGCTGTTGGCCGGGGAATTGGAACCCGATGCGGGGCAAGTGATTTGGGCCCCCGGCGCGCGCGTCGCCCGCTTGCCCCAGGAAGTGCCGCACGGACTGGAAGGACCGATCTGGCAGATCGTGGCCGCCGGCCTGCCGCCGCGAGAGCCCGATCCGGAAACCGCCTGGCAGGAGGAACAGCGAGTCGCTCGCATCCTGTCCCGCATGGAACTGGACGGTCGGATGTCGTTTCCGAAACTGTCCTCGGGGATGAAACGGCGGGTTCTGCTGGCCCAAACCCTGGTCGGCGATCCGGATTTGCTGCTGCTGGACGAACCGACCAACCATCTGGACATTGCCGCCATCGAGTGGTTGGAGCGGTTTTTGAGCGGCTGGCCCTCGGCTTTGATGTTCGTCACCCACGATCGCCGTTTCCTCCGCCGATTGGCCCAGCGGATCTGGGAACTGGACCGCGGCCAGCTGTACGATTGGTCCTGCGACTATGCGACCTTCCTCCAGCGAAAGGAGGCCGTCCTGGCGGCGGAAGAGAAGCAGCAGGCGCTGTTCGACAAGCGGTTGGCAGAGGAAGAGGTCTGGATCCGGCAGGGGGTGAAAGCCCGGCGGACCCGCAATGAAGGCCGTGTGCGAGCCCTGGAAGAAATGCGCCGCCAGCGAAGCCAGCGGCAGGACCGCTGGGGAAATGTCCGCCTGCAACTGCAACAGGAACAGCGCAGCGGGAACCTGGTGATCCAAGCCCGCGAGATCGGCTTCTCCTACGGCGACCACTGCCTGTTCCGGGACTTCTCCACCACCGTGCTGCGGGGCGACAAGATCGGCATCATCGGCCCCAACGGGGTGGGAAAGACCACGCTGTTGCGCGTGTTGCTGGGGGAACTGCCGCCGCAGCAGGGCCGTGTCCGCTGGGGAACGAATCGGGAGACGGCTTATTTCGATCAGCTGCGTGCCCAGTTGGACGAACAGCAGACGGTGCAGGAGAACGTCGGCGAGGGCAGCGATTCGGTGCGGGTCGGCGGGCGGACGCGGCATGTGCTGGGCTACCTCCAGGATTTTCTGTTCACGCCCGAACGGGCTCGAACTCCGGTGCGCTTCCTCTCGGGCGGAGAACGGAATCGCGTCCTGCTGGCCCGGCTGTTCGCGCGACCGGCCAATGTCGTGGTCCTGGACGAACCCACGAATGACTTGGACACGGAAACGCTCGAACTGCTGGAGGAAGTGCTGGTCGAATTCCCGGGCACCGTGCTGTTGGTCAGTCACGACCGCGAGTTTTTGAACCAGGTGGTGACCAGCTCGATCGTTTTCGAGCCGGAGGGTTTGAAGGAGTATGTGGGCGGCTACGACGACTGGGTGCGTCAGCGTGCCGCGGCGACTGCGGCGGCGGCGGCGTCCCGCACCCCCTCGCCAACCCGCCCGGCGGCCGACTCACCCGCGCGCCCCCGGCAGCAGCCCGCTCGGCTGAGTTATCGCGAACAGCAGGAGTTGGCGGCGCTGCCCGAGCAGATCGAAGCGCTGGAAGCGGAGATCGACCAACTCCACGCAGCGATGGCCCGTCCGGAATTCTACAAACGGCCGGGCGAGCAGATCGCAGCGGACACGGCCATGCTGAACGACCTGGAAACCCGCCGCGACGCCGCCTTCGCCCGCTGGGAAGAACTCGAAGCACGGGAAAACTGACCCTCCTGCAACAACGACCGAACTCGGGAGCCCCGACGTTCAGCCCCCTGCCAGTATGCGGACGAGCCGGCGTGTGTCGGAACCTTGCCGATCGCGATCGCGCCGCCAATCCGGGCAGTTGCGCAGGAGAATCCCGGGGGACGTGGTCGGGGGCTCAAGCGATTACGGTAGCGACCAGTTGGGCTACGTCCTCGTCGGCGGCATGCAACTCCTTGCCACCGTCCTGGAAGCTATCATTTCGCCGCGGACCCCAGTCGCAACCAATTCCGGGAACCGAACGAGGACACCCAACTCTCGTCCCTTTCTTCGAAACCATACCGGAATACGCCAATACACGCCACTCATCAGTTGACTTGCACCCCCCTATGCGCCAGACAAGAATGCTGGGAACGCTCCCCGTCTGTCCACACGGCCCACGTCAACCGAAGGTTTTCGGAGCAGTTTGTGTTTCCCGGCGCGAGCCGTACAATAGGACCACACGGGTTGTTGACGATTTCCAGGAGACTTTACGGGAGCGACCGATGAGGGAGAGTCACGGTACCGAGGGACGGTTTCAGGTAACACGGCGGGCATTTCTTCGACGGATAGGGGGCGCGTCGTGCCTGCTGGCGGCCCGCCCGGTTTGGGATGCCGCCCGCCCGTTGCGTTTCGGTGTGATTTCCGACGTACACCAGGACGTGATGCACGATGGGATCGAGCGAATCACGGCGTTTGTGGCGGAGATGGAATCAGCCGGCGTTGATTTCATCATTCAACTGGGGGACTTTTGCCAGCCACAACCGCGCAATGCGGGGTTCCTGGCCGCTTGGAACGCGTTCCCCGGCGCCCGCTATCACGTGCTGGGCAATCACGATATGGACGGTGGGGCCCCGCGGGAAAAGACGGTCGACTTCTACAACATGCCGGGACGATATTATACGTTCGACGCCGGCCCTCTCCGCGGCATCGTGCTGGACGGCAACGATCCGGGTGGCCAGGCCCGCGGCTATCGGCGGTTTATCGCCGCCGACCAGCAAGCCTGGCTCCGACGCCAGCTGGAGCAGACCGATCGGCCGGTCTGCCTGTTCTTGCATCAACCGCTGGACAACCCCACATCGGGCGTCGAAAATGGTCCGGCCGTCCGCGAAATTCTGGAACAAGCTCAAGCGGCGAGACCGGGAACCGTGCTGGCCGTCTTCGCAGGCCATTTCCATCAGGACTACGTCGAGCACCTGGAAGGCATCCCTCACGTCCAGATCAACAGTGCTTCCTACGTCTGGCTGCCTGCCGCCGCGGCGCGGGAAACCTACCCTTCGGAGCTGCATAAAACGCACCCCTACCTGCGCCATGTGGCGGCCTACCGCGAGCCCCTGTGGGCGGTCGTGACCCTGGATCTGGACCGCAGCGAATTGGTGATCGAAGGTCGCCGTAGCGAATGGGTCGGCCCCGATCCGTGGGAACGCGGTGCCCCGGAAACGCAGTATCCACGCGACAGGAACCAGCCCGCCATCTCCGACCGCCGCGTGACATGGGTTTCGCCCCAAACGGACTAAGCCCGCGACGTTTTGGGGGAGACATGGTCACCCGGCCAATCCGCCTTCTAAGCGACTGAGGGTGGAGCCCCTGGACGGGTGCTCTCGTTTTATAAAAGTTGGGGGGACGCGATTTGTCCCCACAGACGATGGGTTTCCCTGTTTCCAGCCGTTCAAAGCTGGGTTTCCCCGTTTCGTCCCTACACTTAGTCCCCTGAACTTAGCCCGGATTATCCATGAGCGGCAGCTTGTGTTCCGTAAGGTCTTTACCGGTAAGGGTTTGCGACCATTCTGCCTAAAACGCCGCGCGATCGGGATTGTCTGGGCGCGGCCGGGGAAGTGAAGATCGCAAGAACGGAAAATCTCGCCCCAAATCCGCCCGTTAGGCTTTCTTGATCTGCCTTTCGAAGCTACCCCCAAAGCGAGCTGCCAGGTCCAGTTCTCCAGAAGGAAAGGAGCCAGTTGGTCGTCCTGCCGGCAAGGCAGAACATCAAGCGAGAGAGATACCTTCGAGTCTCGCCTGGATTGGAGTTCGGGAATCGAAGAAACGACGTGGGGGCAGGCTGGGGCTCCGTTCACCACGGCACCATCGAGAGCTTTCGGCAAGCGTGCGTGAAGGGGGAGCGGGGGTTGGCGTAGACTGGCGGTCGATGGCCCAGTGCATCCCCGCCGATCCGGCCCATGCCAAGCTGCTGGCCAAGTACCTGAAGAAGATCGTGGTCAAGGTCGTCCACCTGCAAGATTTCCGGCCGTCGAAGACCAAGGTCGAAAAGGCGGACATCGAAACCGTCGTCAGCGAATTCCGCCGATTCCTGGAAACCGCCCTGGACGCCCGCGACGGAAAACAGAGTATAATAGGGGAAATCCGCTGACCCCGAACCGTACGATGGACATTCCTGTCCGTCACGAAAAACCCGTAGGACGGACATTCCTGTCCGTCAGGACAAAGAAGAGGACGGACATTCCTGTCCGCCATCCGAGCACGATTCCACACGAACTCCGCCACAAGGAGACACGACCATGACGACCGTCGAATTTGAACCGTTGACCGTGACAGTTCCGTTGCGGGAAGACCCACCTGGTGTCTTTCGTGTCGGTAACACTCGCGTCCTACTGGAATTGGTACTCGATGCCTTCAAACGTGGCGAAAGTGCCGAGGCCAGCCGATCACCTCGACCAAAGCCACGGCCATCTACAACATGCACACGTAGGAGCAAAAACCGGCGCTCATCTGACTCAATAAACCTCGCGTGCTGGGCGTGGAGAAACATTTTGAGTCGTGATGCTCGTTCTTTCGAATCATCCGGAGCAAGGTCCGACAAAAGAGACTGAAGCTCGGCATCGTTTAGCATGGCTAGGATTCTGAGCGTGATCAAGATAAACGCCGGATAATCGGCAAATTCTGATCAGTTTCTTTGATGGTACCAAAAAAATCCCCTCGAAGAGCTTGATCGCTGGATCGAAGTCTTCGAGGGGGGTACTCC
>SLEY01000159.1 GCA_007124535.1 Planctomycetaceae bacterium | reverse complement strand
GACCATTTGCGGATCTGGCCGACGGCACAGCATCGCTTCTCCACGGGATAATTCGAGCGAACGATGGCCGCGATCGCCGGCCGCGTGAAGATCTCGAACATGGCCCCGATCCCCAGCAGGGTGAGGAACCAGAAGGCGCTGCCCGTGACCAGGGCCAAGGCCATCGCACTGAGCGCGGCCAACATGCCCGGGAAGAAGACGAAGGGCATCTTGGGGCGGCGCGCCATCCGGCTGGCCAGATACAGGGCGGCCATCATTCCTAATCCCGCGTAGAGTTCGCGCAGCGGCAGATGCCAGTTCGCCGCGTCGAACGTCTTGATGGCGACGAGGGGGGCATTCAATAGGATCCCGCCCGCCGTGCCGTCAAACAGGCCATACAGCAGATGGTAACGAAAGGTGCGTCCCGCGTTGCCCTCGAAACCCGGACCGTGAAAGAAGCGTCGGATGGCGATCAGCACACGATGCATGGCCGAGATTTCCCTCCTTTTTCAGCGAGCCAGCACCGGATCGCTATCCCAAAACCCCACCTGCCCGACCTCCCGTCGCGTCGGCCAACGCTGACTCTAACTGCCTCCGCCTTGTGCCGCAAGCCGACGGGCAGCACGGTCGAGCCGTGGCGGCTGTCTGCCACCCGCGGCCCTTGCTCGACGCAGGTTCGATGTGGTAGGCTGACCGGAAAGGACACTCTGGGGGTTTTCATGTTCGAAACGTTTGAGCATACGGCCGATCTGGGACTGCGCGTGCGGGCTGCGGATCGGACACAGCTGTTCGCGGAAGCGGCCCGGGCCCTCTTCTCCGTGATGGTCGCCAACCCAGAGTCCATTGCGCGCACCGTGCAAAGAACCTATCGAATCCCAGGCCAGGACGACGAATATCTGCTGCTCGATTGGCTGAACGAACTGCTGTACACCTTTGAAACCGAGCGACTGCTGCTGGGTGAATTCGCGATCGCATGGGATCAGGAGGGTTTGAACTCTACATGTTGGGGGGAATCGTTCGACCGTACGCGGCACGAACTGCTCCACGAAGTCAAGGCGATCACCTACCACCGGCTCCTGGTCCGGCAACGGCATGACGGCTGGCTGGCAGAATGGGTGGTCGACATCTGACGGGTGGGGGCGCACGGTGGGGAGGGACATCTTTCTGAATTGTAAGGAGTACGGGAGATGGTCAAGCAACGATCGGCGGGGCCGTTGGAGCAAGTGGGCCCTTTCTGTTGGCGGGTTCCCCCAGATTTCAAGCCGGGCATGCGCGTCGAGGGCCGGATTTACGCCGATGACCGCCTGATCGAAGACATTCTCGGGGATCCGGCTTTGGAGCAGGTCGCCCACGTGGCGTTCTTGCCCGGTATCCAGGGGGCCAGCTTGGCCATGCCCGACATCCATGCCGGGTATGGCTTCCCCATCGGCGGCGTTTGCGCTACGGACCCCGATGAAGGCGGGGTGATTTCACCCGGCGGAGTCGGTTACGACATCAACTGCGGCGTGCGCCTGATGCGGACCAACCTGTGCTACCGGGACATCAAGCGGCAGCTGGAACCGCTGATCGACCGGTTGTTTCGCGAGATTCCGGCAGGTACCGGCCGATCCGGGAAATACCATTACAGCAGCCGGCAACTGCGGCGTTTGATGCAACAGGGCGTGCCTTTCCTGCAAGAGCAGGGCCTAGCGACTGAGGGGGATGTTCACCACACCGAGGCAGGCGGGTGCTTGGAGGGCGCGGACCCCGACCAGGTCAGTCCGCGGGCGTGGGAGCGAGGAGCCGATCAGTGCGGGACGTTGGGATCGGGCAATCATTTCCTGGAAATCCAGGTTGTGGATGTGGTTTTCGATGCCGCGGCCGCCCGCGCGATGGGGTTGGAGAAGGACAGCGTGTGCGTGATGATCCATTCCGGTTCGCGCGGTTTGGGTTATCAGGTGTGTGATGACGCGTTGAAACGGTTGCGCGGGGTTCCGGCACGTTACGGAATCGAGTTGCCGGACCGGCAACTGGCCTGTGCGCCGATCGACAGCCCGGAGGGCCAAGCTTATCAGGGGGCGATGGCGGCGGCGGCCAACTTTGCCTGGTGCAATCGCCAGTTGTTAATGTGGCAGGCTCGGGAAGCCTTTGCCGCGGTTCTGGGAAGCGACTGGCAGCGTCTGCAGATGAATCTGATCTATGACGTGGCGCACAACATTGCCAAGTTCGAGCGGCACGAGATCGGTGGGTCGATGCGGCGGGTATGTGTGCACCGCAAGGGGGCCACGCGTGCTTTTCCAGCCGACCATCCCGAGACGCCCGCCGCCTATCGCCAGATCGGACAGCCGGTGATCATTCCGGGCGACATGGGGCGTTTCAGTTGGGTGCTGGTCGGACGTCCGGGGAGCATGCAGCAGACGTTCGGCAGTTGTTGTCATGGTGCGGGCCGGCGTTTGAGCCGGACCGCGGCGGTGAAGCAGACCAAAGGCCGGCGGATCGATCAGGAACTGGCTCGGCAAGGCATCCTGGCGCGGGCCCGCAGCCGCCGGGGCTTGGCGGAAGAATGCTCCGAAGCCTACAAGGACGTGAACCGGGTGGTGGACGTGGTCCACGGGGCCGATCTGGCCGCAAAGGTGGCTCGTCTCCGCCCGTTGGCGGTCATCAAAGGCTAATTTCCGCTCGCATTGGCGCGGCGGTCGTGGTGCGTATACTACGGTTTTTCCGCTCGTTCCTTTCCGACCAGGACCATCCCCTACCCGCAGGGAGGCTGACTCATGACAACCAAGAAGCGTGGCAAACTGACCCTTCGTGACAAGCTCTCTCGACTGACGTACGACCAAGCCTGCCGGCTGATCGGTGAAGAGGGGCGGCAGTTGATCCTCCGGGGCGCGAAGTTCGAAATCGATCTGGACCGCCAGGTTCGATTCAACGATCAGCGTTTGGAGGTCCGCTTCTTTGATGCGGACCAGACGGTGGTCACGATCCGTTTGGAGGACACAGCCCCACGGCGCATTGGTTGGCAATGCAGCACCGGGAATGGGGCGAACGAGGCGGTCGGTGCGGCCTTTGCGCTGGTGCTGGAGAACAAATTGGCGCTCGGGTTGGCCGAACCTCCGGAGGAGGAGTTGCCGCTGGAGTGTTTGACGGAGGAGCAGCTGGTCCGCCGGGCTTTGCGGGAGCGGAAGGAGCGGGCTCGCAAGGAGCGGATGCGATTGCGCTCGCTGGATCCCAGCCGGCCCTGGACGGATTACACGTTGACCAGCGAGGAATCGGGAAAGACCTATCGGTTGACATTACGTGGCGAGGGCCGGGGGGATTCGAGTTGTTCGTGTCCCGACTTCCGCACCAACACGTTGGGCACCTGCAAGCACATCATGCATGCTTTGGAGAAGGTCAAGCGGCGTTTTTCGGCCGTGCAACGGCGCCAGCCCTACCAGGTGAACGAGTTGCTGCTGCATTTGCACTATGGCCGGGAGGTCACTTTGCGGCTGGAGCGTCCCGCGGATTTGGCCCGGCAGGCGGCGGCGATCGTGCGGCCGCTGGAAGACACGACGATCGAGGATCTCCCCGATTTGATGCGGCGGATCCGCCAGTTGGATCGCCTGGGCATCGATGTGTTGGTCACGCCGGACGCCGAGGAGTACATTACCCAGCAGCTGTTCCAGCAGCGGATCTCGGATCGCATGGCGGAGATCCGCCGCGATCCGGCGAATCATCCCCTGCGAACCACGCTGCTGAAATGCGAACTGCTGCCGTATCAGCTGGACGGGATCGCCTTTGCCGTCGGTGCCGGTCGCGCCGTGCTGGCGGACGACATGGGTTTGGGAAAGACGATCCAGGGCGTGGGGGCCGCCGAACTGCTGGCTCAGGAAGCCGAGATTCGCCGGGTGCTGGTGGTCTGCCCGGCCTCGCTCAAGAGCCAATGGCGCAACGAGATCCACCGGTTCAGCGACCGCGATTGCCAGTTGGTGGCGGGAAACGCCGCCGATCGCGCCGGCCAGTACGAAACCGACTGCTTTTTCACGGTCTGCAATTACGAGCAGGTGCTGCGGGATGTCCAGATCATCGAGCGGGTCAAGTGGGATCTGATCATTCTGGACGAAGGCCAGCGGATCAAGAATTGGGAAGCCAAGACCAGCGCGGTGATCAAGAGCCTGAAATCGCCGTTCGCACTGGTGTTGTCCGGCACGCCACTGGAGAACCGGCTGGACGAATTGTATTCGGTGGTGCAGTTCATCGACGACCGCCGCCTGGCCCCCGCCTTCCGCTTCTTTCACCGGCATCGCGTGGTGGACGAGAACGGCAAGGTCATGGCCTATAAGAACCTGGATGAACTGCGCCGCAATCTGCAGCCGATCCTGCTGCGGCGGACTCGCGAGAACGTGATGCAGCAGTTGCCCTCGCGTTCCACCGAAATCGTCCGGATCCCGCCCACCGAGGAGCAATCGATCTTGCACTCGGCCTACATGCAGCAGGTCATGAGCATCACCAACAAGAAATTCCTGACCGAAATGGACCTGCTGCGCCTGCAGAAGTTTCTGCTGATGTGCCGCATGTGCGCCAATTCCACGTTCCTATGCGACAAACAGCCGCCCGGTTATTCCAGCAAGTTGGAGCGTCTGGGCGAATTGTGCGACCAGTTGTTCCTGGAACAGAACCGCAAGGCGGTGCTCTTCTCCGAATGGACGACCACCCTGAACCTGCTGGAACCGATGCTGGAATCGCGTGGCATCGAGTACGTCCGCCTGGACGGCTCGGTGCCTCAACGCAAGCGGCAGCAGTTGGTGCATCATTTTCAGACCCGTTCGCGTTGCCAGCTGTTCCTGACTACGAATGCCGGTTCCACGGGTTTGAATCTGCAGGCGGCCAACACGGTGATCAACGTCGATCTGCCGTGGAATCCGGCAGTGCTGGAGCAGCGGATCGCGCGGGCGCACCGGATGGGTCAGAAACGGCCGGTGCAGGTGTTCGTCCTGATCACCGAAGACACGCTGGAGGAACGCCTGCTGCTCACGCTGTCGGCCAAGCACGAGCTGGCGCTGGCGGCCCTGGATCCGGATTCGGATGTGGAACAGGTCGATGTGGGCAGCGGCATCGAGGAACTCAAGCGGCGGCTGGAGGTCCTGCTGGGCGCCAAACCCGAGGCGGAGGTGGACCAGTCGCAACGGGTGGCGGAACAGCAGCAGGCGGAGTTGTTGGCGCGGCGGGAGCGAGTGGCGGCGGCAGGCGGCGAACTGCTGGGCGCGGCCTTCCACTTCCTGGGCGAATTGATGGCCGACCAAACGCCGTCCCCCGCCACCGAGCAACTGGCCCAGGACCTGCGCCAGCGGCTGGGCGAGTGCGTCGAACCCGATGAGCGCGGAGGCCAGCGGCTGACCGTGACCCTGCCGGGGGCCGATGCGCTGGAGAACCTCTCCCGCTCGCTGGCCACCCTCCTGGTCGCCAGCCGGAATTGATACGCGCTCAACCCTTGCGGCGGATCAGCCAGAGGATCACCAGCAACAGCAGGGACCCGCAGGAGGCGGCCAGCAGGGCTTCCGTGCTGATCCGCACATCCGGCAAGCGGAGTTGGATGCCCAGCCATTGGTACAGGTAGCCGCCGCCGAGCGCCCCGGCCAGGGCCAGTCCGCGGTGGAGCCAGGACGCCAAGCCCTTCTTGCGCTTGAAGATTCGATCGGCCAGCCAGCCGGCGATCAGTCCGACGATCAACCAGATGGCCCAGGCGGGGAAAACGTTCATCGCGAGGCCTTTACATTCTGTGAGAAAAAACCCGGGGGCGGGAAACCACTCGCCCCCGCAGCCGCAGCCGCGAGCGATTCCCACCGCGAACTGCGGATCGAATGGTCCGGCTCGGAGCTTCCGAGCCTAGTACGTGAGCACCGCATCGACCCCGAACACCGTCTGGTCCAAATCCGCGCCGGGAGCCCACTCCTGCCGGACTTCCGGACGGAACACGACGTTGCTGTGCGGCCGGTAATTCGCGCCAAAGGCCGCCTGGTTGAATGAGGTCCCCTCGGGCTTGTACCACTCGACTCGCCCACCGAAAGCCCAGCAATCGTTCAACGTGTAGAACAGATACTGGTTGATGCCGAACGAATCCGACACGCCTTCGCCCGTGGGCTCCCCGACAGCCAGCAAGTCGCTCTGGAACACGTACTCCCATTGGTCCGTCAACTGGACCTCCAGCACCAGGCTCTGCATGTAGCCTTCGCGGCCGATCCAGCCGAAATCGCCGATCGTCGTCATGTACGTGAAATCGACGTCCGGCGTCAGGGCGTAGGAGAAGCCACCCAGGAAATTGCTGCCGTTTTGGAATTGATCGAAGCCCGTATCCCAGCCCATCGTCCAACCACCGTAAACCGTCAGCTGGTCGCTGGCCTGATAGGTCGCCAGGAAACCGGTATGCGTGAACGGCTCGCTGTTGTTCATGGTGTAGGCGTGGCTGTAGAAAAAGTTATCGGGCGCCGGCACGACTTCATAGCCGATCGTCGTGTAGAAATGCCCGCCGATGATCGACAGATCGCCTACCGCCAGTTCGGCATACGCCTGAGGCAGCGCCCAACCATAAGGCCCGTGTTCGAAGGCCGTCGCGTAATCCCAGCGAGCCCGCCCGCTGGGCCTCCGCGGGTTTCCAAAAGCCTGAGTGTTGTTGGCATCGATGCCGTAGACCGCGTCAAAGCGGAAGCCCCAATCCATGCCGCAGGAGCCGTCCGCCACTTTTTCCGCATACAGCCACTGCTGGTGCACGGCCACCCGGTCGGGATAGTCAAAAAAGCCGTCGCCGATGCTTTC